>DASVTZ010000176.1 GCA_036387335.1 Longimicrobium sp. | reverse complement strand
CCACGTCGCGCCCGCTCTCCACCTGCCGCCGGGCGTGCTCCAGCACCATCTCCGCGACGGCCACGTGGCGCTCGGCCGGGCAGTCGAAGGAGGACGCGATCACCTCGCCGCGCCCCAGCATCTCCATCTCCGTCACTTCCTCGGGGCGCTCGTCCACCAGGAGGCAGAGGAGGAGCGCGTCGGGGTAGTTGGTGGAGACGCCCTCCATGATGGCCTGCAGCACCGTGGTCTTGCCCGCCTTGGCCGGCGCCACGATCAGGGCGCGCTGCCCCTTGCCGAGCGGCGAGATCAGGTCGATGATGCGGTTGGTGAAGTCGCGCCGCCCGCGCAGCCGCTGCGACTCGCACTCCAGCGTCAGGCGCTCGTCGGGGTAGGTGGCGGGGAGCGACTGGAAGTCGGCGCGGGAGCGGGCGTGCGCCGGGTCCAGGCCGTTGACGCTGAGCACCGAGTCCAGCGGCGGGCTCTTGCCGCGCCCGGGAGGTGTGCCGATCGTCCCCTCCACCCGGTCGCCGGTGCGCAGGCCGAAGCGGCGGATCAGCCCCTGCGACACGAAGGTGTCGCCGTCGGACGCCTGGTAGCCGTTGTGGGAGCTGCGGAGGAAACCACTGCCGCTGGGAAGGATCTCGAGAATACCGGTCGCGTCGGCGGTGGCCGGCGCGGGCGCGTCGGGCAGCGCCGCGGTGCCGGGCTGTGCGGAAAGACTCATTCTGTCGCTCTGAAACGTTGATTCGAGAATGACGCGGGGGCGCCGGGGGCGAGTGCGCCCGGCAGAGAGTACTGGAGGCCGCCGCGCTGCTGTGGGGCTTCACGCCTGACGCACGTCAATTTGCGTGCCGCCTTCATAGGCGGAACGCGGACGCGGGCGCGTGTCGGGAGCGCCGCAATGTAAGCCGCGCGGGCACGCACGCAAGGCTTGCGCGGCCACTTTCACCGGAATGATCCCGGACGGGTGGCGCAAACGCATTCGCGCATATAGCTTTATCCCCTCACCACCCCGCACGCCTTTCCCCGCGCGCCTCTCCATGCCTTTCGTAGAGCGCTCCCTGGTACCGCAGAGCCCGTTTCACCCCCACGCCATGCGCAAGCGCGCGTTCAAGGGCGTAGTGGGAGTCGCGCTCATGCTGGGCTCGCTGGGCGCGGCGTTCTTTCGCACGCAGATCCTCCGCAACAGCGAGTTCGAGCTGGAGGCGGACGACAACCGCTTCCGCATCATCCCCATCCCCGCGCCGCGCGGCACCATCACCGACCGCAACGGCAAGGTGATCGCCGAGACGGTGGCGGGCTACACCCTCTCGGTGGAGCCCGGCCCGCCGGACTCGATCCGCGCGCGCCTGCACCGCGTGGCCGGCATCGTGGGGCTGGATTCGGCGCTGATGGAAGAGGTGGTGGAGCGCTCGCGCGGCATCCGCACGGAGCCGGTGCCGGTGCTCTCGAACCTGACCTTCGAGCAGGTGTCGCGGCTGGAGGAGCGCGGGAAGCGTCCCCCGGGCGTGCTGATGGAGGCGCGTCCCATCCGCCGCTACCCCGCCGGCGCCGCCGTGGCGCACCTGGTGGGTTGGGTGGCCGAGATCAGCGACCGAGAGCTGGACGATCCGCAGTGGGTGGGCTTCCGCAGCGGGCAGCACATCGGCAAGAGCGGGGTGGAGCGGTCGTACGAGCGCGCGCTGGCCGGCAAGCCGGGGTCGCGCTACGTGGAGGTGAACTCGCGCGGGCAGCTCGTGCGCCCCTTCGCGCAGCAGCTGTCGCAGGCGCCCACCCCCGGCGGCGACGTCAAGCTGACCATCGACCTGGACCTGCAGCGCTTCGCCCACCAGGTCTTTCCCGAGGGGAAGCGCGGCGCCGTGGTGGCGATGGTGCCCTCCACGGGCGAGATCCTGGCGATGTACTCCGCGCCGACGTACGACCCCAACCTGCTGGTGGGCGGCATCTCGCGGAGCGTGTGGAGCCACCTCAACACCGATCCGGGGCGCCCCCTCATCAACCGCGCCGCCAAGGGCACCTACCCGCCGGCTTCCACCTGGAAGCTGGTGACGGCCATGCTGGGGCTGGAGCGGGGCGTGATTACCCCCGAGAAGCCGATGCCAATCGCCTGCTCCGGCGGGATGTGGTACGCCGGCCGCTACTCCCGCTGCGACCGGCGCGAGGGGCACGGCCCGCAGAACATGATCCAGGCCATCGCCAACTCCTGCAACGTCTACTTCTACCAGCTCGGCATCGCGCTGTCGCTGCAGACGCTGGCGGAGGAAGGGACACGCCTGGGCTTCGGCCGCCGCACCGGTGTGGACCTGCCGGGCGAGGCCTCGGGCACCTTTCCCACGGGGCGCCAGTGGTACGTGAAGCGCTTCGGATGGCGCGCGCCGCTCAGCGAGGTGATGAACGTGGCCATCGGCCAGGGCCCCAACGCGCAGACGCCGCTGCGCATGGCAGCCTTCTTCTCCGCCATCGCGGGGAACGGCACGTCGCGCGCCCCGCACCTGCGCATGGGCGCCCAGCCGCCGGTGGAGACGGACCTGCGCGTGAAGCCTTCGACGCTGGCGGCGGTGCGGCTGGGGCTGGACCGCGTGGTGGAGGAAGGGACGGGGCGCACCGTGGGGCTGGCCCGCTGGAAGTTCTCCGGCAAGACGGGGACGGCGCAGAACTCCGCCGATCCCAAGAAGCCGCACGCCTGGTTCACGGGGTACGCGGGGCCGCGCGGGGGGGAGCCTGAGATCGTGGTGGCCGTGCTGGTGGAGTTCGGTGAGCACGGCGGCAGCGGCGCCGGGCCTACCGCGGCCGCCATCGCCAACTACTACCTGAACAAGAAGCACGGCTTCCCCACGCCCCGCCTGATCGCCGCGGAGACGGCGCGCGTGGGTGCGCTGCTGGACACCTCGCCGCAGCCGGCGATCCGCGACACGGCGCCGGGACCGCGGCCGGAGTAGGGGCAGGGCCCCCTCCCCCGCTCGTTCCTCGCGGCCCCTCCCCCAAAACTGCCTGGGGGAGGGGCGGTTTGCGTGTGCCGGTGCGCGGGGCGTGCGGTGCGTGGCGTCGTGACGGCGGGGGCTCACGCGGAGGCGCGGAGACGCAGAGAGAGGACTTCGCGTGCAGTCGGCCCGCGTCACCAGGATCGCCGTGGGGGCGAGCACGGGCAGCCACGTGGGGCGGCCCCTACGGGATCTGTGCGCAGGGGCGGGGATCGTGGTGCGCGGCGAGGGAGGGCAGACACGCAGGTCTGCCCCTACGGGATCTCATTGCGTTACACGAGGTTCGAGGAACGCGGAGGGCGGGCGCGATGAATCGCGCCCCTACGGAATCTGTGCGCGGGCGTCGGACAGGGCGTGCCAGCCCCCCCGTCAAACCTCCCCCCTCTCTCGATAACAGAGGCGCCAGCCTCTCCTGTTATCGGGAGAGGGGGGTCGGGGGGGTGAGGGCCCGCCTGAACTCCACCCCGTCATTCCACTGCGGCAGCTCGTCCATCGAGGCGCACTCGGCGGCGGTGCGGAGGATGACGCGGGCCTGCTGCACGGCGCCGCCGTAGTCGAAGTCGTCGCGGTAGGCGTCGGAGGGCTGGTGGTAGTGCTCGCGGATGAACTCCTCCAGCACCCGGTGTCCCCAGCCCTCGGGGCGGCCCTCGTAGGCGAGGCCGTGGTCCATCGCCAGGGCGGGGACGCCGGCGCGGGCCAGGGGGAAGTGGTCCTGGCGAAAGAACATCCCCTGCTCCGGGTGCGCGTCGGGGGCCAGGCGCATCCCCTCGGCCTCGGCGGCGCGCTGCGCGATGTCGCCCAGGGCGGAGCGGTCGGCGCCGAGCGGGGCGATGTCCTCCGTGCGGCCGTGCAGGTTGGCGCCGTCCATGTTCAGCGCCGCCGCCGTGGTGGAGAGCGGGAACAGGGGGTGGCGCGCGTACCACTCGGCGCCCAGCAGCCCCGACTCCTCCGCCGTCGTGGCGATGAAGAGGAGCGGGCGGGAGAGGCGCTCGGGCATCGCCGCGGCCGCCTCGGCGATGGTGAGGAGGAGCGCCACCCCGCTGGCGTTGTCGTACGCGCCGTGGTACACCAGCGTCGCGCCGTGCTCGCCGAGCCGCGTGCCCAGATGGTCGTAGTGCGAGGTGAGGAGGACGGGCTCGTTCTCGCGCGCCGGATCGCCGCCAGGCAGCAGGCCAACGACGTTGGCGGTGTGCACCTCGTGGACATCGCTGCGCACGTGCGCACGGGCGCGGATCCCGGTGGAGACGGGGCGGAAGCCGCGCGATTCGGAGGCTTCGATCAGCCCCGGCAGCGCGTGCCCGGCGGCGGCCATCACACGCTCCGCCGTCTTCCACGAGAGCCAGCCGCGCACGGGGAGGGGGAACTCGGGATCGCCCGCGATGTCGAACTGCTCGCCCGTGTTGGAGGTGCGCACCACGTTCCAGCCGTAGCCGGCGGACTCGTCCGTGTGGATCAGGAGCGCGCCGGCTGCACCACGACGGGCGGCTTCCTCGTACTTGTACGTCCAGCGCCCGTAGTAGGTGAGCGCCTTGCCGCCAAAGAACCCCGGCGTCTCCTCGTTCCCCGGATCGTTGACGCGCATCAGCAGCACCTTGCCGCGCACGTCCACACCCTTGTAGTCGTCCCAATCGTGCTCGGGCGCGTGGATGCCGTAGCCGACGTACACCACCTCCGCATCCACGCTCACATCCTCCCGCGGCACCCCTGCCTCCAGCACGAACTCGTCTTCGAAGGCGGGCGTGTCCGTGCCGCCCTCCGCGTGGTGGAAGGCGAGGGTGGGGTGCGGGTTCATCCCGATCATCGGCACCGTCTGGAGGTGCGAGCCGGCGACGGGTTGCAGGCCGATGCGCTGGAACTGCGCGCGGATGTACTCCATCGCCAGGGTGCCGCCGCGCGTGCCGGGAGCGCGCCCCTCCAGCAGACGGTGCGAGAGGAAGCGCAGGTGCGCGTCGATCGTCTCCGGGCGGATGCGATCCAGCGCGGCGGCGAGGGCGGTGTCGTTCATCGATCCGTCAGTGTGTAGGTGTCGCCCGGCAGTTCGCGGACGCGGTCCGCGGCGCGCAGGTAGGCGAGGATGGCGTGCAGCGACCCCTCGGCGGCCACCCGCAGGCCGGGGTGGAGCGCGGCGCCGTACACCGCGTCCAGGATCTCCGCGGGGCGCGCGGGGCCGGAGGCACGCAACGCACGCACCACCTGCTCGATGCGCTGCAGCCGGTGCGCCCGGTAGCGCTCCACCGCCGCGGCCGGGTCATCGATCGGCGGGCCGTGCGCGGGGAGGATGACGGAGGGCGCGAGCTCGCCCACCCGGTCCAGCATCTTCATGTACGCCGCCAGGTCGCCCTCCGGCGGCGCGACGAGGGTGGTATCGCTCCCGCCCATGAAGGCGTCGCCCGCGAAGAGTGTGTCCCCGTTCCAGAGGAAGGCCAGGTGCTCCGGCGCGTGCCCGGGCGTGGCGATGGCGCGCAGCGTTCCGCCCTCCGCCTCCACCTCGTCCTCATCCGCCAGCCACCGCGCCACGTCGGCGTCGCGAAGCGGCGAGTGGAGGGCGCCGCGCGACATCATCACGGGCGCGCCGGTGCGCCGCGCGAGCGGGAGGGCGGCGGCGGAGTGGTCGGTGTGTGCATGGGTGAGGAGGATGGCGGCCGGCGCGGCGCCATCCAGCGCGCGTTCGATGGCGTCCAGGTGCGCCGCATCGTCGGGACCGGGATCGATCACCACGCGCCCGACGATGAACGTGCGCGTCCCGTCCAGCGTCATGGGCGACGGGTTGGGGACGAGCAGCGTCCGTATCACGGGCTCCTCGGCACCGCGCGCACCGGCGGCATCACGGAGCGGACGGGGCGCGTCACGTCGTACAGCGTTGGTTTGGGCATTCGGCATCGAGTCGAGGTGAGGCGGACCCCAGCGGCAAACCCCGGGCCTCACCTCAAGACACAGAGAAAATCCCTTCGCGGTACTTTCCCCACCCCTCCGCGGCTCTGCCTGTGAAACCGCTGTTCCCATGCAAGGTACGCGTCCTGCATACCGCGCCGCCTCCCGACCGCCATCCTAACTCGCGTACGCGGAGAGACTTGCGATGCTGGACCGCAATCCGATGAACGGCCCCGGCCCCGGCAAGGGCACCCCCGAGCAGGACCCGCCCGGCACCGAGGCCGCGATGGACCCGCCGCCGGATCACGGCGAGGAAAGCTACGAGGGGTGCGGCAAGCTGGAGGGGCTCGCGGCCATCATCACCGGCGGCGACAGCGGCATCGGGCGCGCGGTCGCCATCGCCTTCGCGCGCGAGGGCGCGGACGTGGCGATCGGCTACCTGGGCGACGAGGAGGAAAAGGATGCGCAGGAGACGCGGCGCTGGGTGGAGAAGGCGGGGCGGCGCTGCATCACCTACCAGTTCGACGTGCGCGAATCGAAGGAGTGCGATGCCTTCGTAGCGCGCGCGGTGACGGAGTTCGGACGGCTGGACATCCTGGTGAACAACGCCGCCTACCAGATGTCGCAGGACGGCATCGAGGACATCACGGACGAGCAGCTCGACCGGACGTTTCGCACCAACATCTACGGCTACATCTACATGGCGCGCTCGTCGCTGCGCCACATGAAGGAGGGCAGCGTCATCCTCAACACCGGCTCGGTGACGGCGTTCGAGGGCAACCCGATCCTGGTGGACTACTCGGCCACCAAGGGCGCCATCCACACCTTCACCCGCGCCCTGGCCGAGAACGTCAAGGACCGCGGCATCCGCGTCAACTGCGTGGCGCCGGGCCCCGTCTGGACCCCCCTGATCCCATCGACCATGCCGATGGACCAGGTGAAGCAGTTCGGCAAGGACACGTACTGGGGCCGCCCCGCGCAGCCCATTGAGATCGCCACGTCGTACGTGTTCCTGGCCTCCGCGGACGCGCGGTACTTCTCCGCCGAGGTGTTGGCGCCGACGGGCAAGACGCCGAGCAGATAAACGGAAGTGCTGAACGGAAGTGCTAAGTGCTAAGTCCTAAGTGCTAAGTAAAACGCACTCACGCACTAACGCACTCACGCACTTCTGTTCAGCACTCAGCACTTAGGACTTAGCACTCCTTTTCCCCCCACCGGAGCCCGGCCTTGGCCCGCATCGGCTACCATTGTTCCCACGAGCAGTACCCCCCCAGCCGCCTTCTGCAGCTCGTGCAGCGGGCGGAGAGGGCGGGTTTCCAGAGCGCGATGTGCTCCGACCACTTCTTTCCCTGGGGCGAATCGCAGGGGGAGAGCGGGTTCGCGTGGAGCTGGCTGGGCGCGGCGATGCAGGCCACCTCGCTCCCCTTCGGCGTGGTGACCGTTCCGGGCGGGTGGCGCTACCATCCGGCCATCATCGCGCAGGCCGCGGCCACGCTGGCGGAGATGTACCCCGGGCGCTTCTGGATCGCTCCCGGGAGCGGCGAGCTCCTCAACGAGCACATCACGGGCGAGCGGTGGCCCCACAAGGCTGAGCGCAACGCGCGCCTCCGCGAAGCGTGCGACATCATCCGCGCCCTCTGGGCCGGCGAGACGGTGACGCACCACGGCCTCATCACCGTGGAGGAGGCGAAGCTCTACACGCGCCCCGAGACGCCCCCCAAAATCGTCGGCGCCGCGCTCACCCCCGAGACGGCGGAGTGGATGGGCTCGTGGGCGGACGGGCTGATCACCACCGTCGGCGAGCGAAGCGAGATGCGCAAAACCATCGACGGCTTCCGCCGCGGCGGCGGAGAGGGGAAGCCGATCTACCTGCAGGCGCAGCTCTCCTTCCACCGCTCGGACGCGGAGGCCGTCCGCGCGGCGCACGCGCAGTGGAAGCACCTCCAGTTCCCCAGCTCCGTCCTGGCGCAGCTCCGCCTCCCCTCCGAGTTCGAAGCCGCCGCCGAGTTCGTGCGCCCCGACGACATCGCCCGCAAGATCCGCTGCTCCTCCAGCGTCGAGCAGCACCTCGACTGGCTGCTCAGCGACGTGGAGATGGGCTTCGAGGAGATCAACCTCCACTCCATCCCGCGCGAGAACCAGGAGCACTTCATCGACGTCTTCGGCGAGCGCGTGCTGCCGGAGCTGAAGCGGGCGACCGCGTGAGGGGAGTGCGTGAGTGCGTTAGTGCGTTAGTGCGTGGAGGCAGCCGGGGAGCGCAACCGTTCTCCACCTGCCGCTACCCTTCGTCCCTGATACGAAATGCCCGAGGCCGCTGAAACCGTCCACGCCTGGCTCGCCGCACTGAACGCGGCGGACGCCGGAGCGCTCCTCGCCCTCTCCGCCCCTGACATCGCGCTCATCGGCCCGCGCGGCACCGCCACCGGGCACGATGCGTTGCGCACCTGGCTCCAGCACGCCGACGCGACGTTCGAACCCCTCGCTACCTACGCCCGCGGCGACGCCGTCGTGGTCGCCCAGCGCGGCGTCTGGCGCGGCGCGCAGACAGGCGGGGCGGAAAGCAGCGTCGAAGTCGCCACCCGTTTCCGCGTCACCTCCGGTCTCGTGGCCGAGCTCCAGCGCTATGATCGAATGGATGCGGCGCTGGAAGCCGCAGGGCTCACGCGGGCTGACCGGCACGACGGCTGAGCTGAAGCGCCCGCCCCTGGAGTACGTGGGTGCGAACAGTATCAGACGAGCCTTGCGCCACTCGGGCGCGTCCGGTAGAGTGCTGTTCGCGCCGTTGTGTGTTGATGAATGTGTCCATTAAGACCACTAGTACATGCCGACGAGCCGGCGGTTACCCGTGCCACCTCCGCTCCCGTTCAATTTCTCGGAAGATGCCGCCGCGCTACGCGCAAGCACGGCTCTCTCGGAGGAACTTCCGGGCGCAGTCGCGTCAATCCTCGAGGAACTCGCGCGCGAGGCACGAGCTTGGTTCCTAGACAGCATTCCCGGGAAGCGCCGGAGGGTCCCCGCGCATGCGCTCCGCGAATTGCCGGCCGAGCTGGTGGGGCCGGTGGGCCGGACCTTTGAGTTGCTGCGGGAAGACCCTGATGCCGAGACTCGCGAGGCAATCGGGCTCGGGCTGCTCCTAGTGGCGGAATGGGCGGAAGCGGAGCGGGCGCACCGAACGGCCGTGGTCTTTTACCAGGCTGCGCTGACCGCTACGCCGGACAACGTGCAGATGGCCTACCACATCGGCCGGCTCCTGCGACGTATCGCGATGTACGACGAGGCGGAAGCGTGGCTGCTGCACACCGTCGACAAGGCCGCCGTCGCGGAGAATTGGGAGAACCACGCGCTCGCCCTGTCCGGGATCGGCAATCTGAAGCGCGAGCGCGGCAACTTCCCTGAATCCGTCCGCTTCCACCGCCTGACACTGGAGTCGGCGCGGCAGCATGGCGTCAGGCGCATCGAGGGGGATGCGCTCTACGACCTCGCGGTGATGTACTTCGAGCAGGGGAAGCTGGAGGAAGGGATGGGCTACGCACGCGAGGCGATCACCGCGTACGGTCCAGGCCACAGCCAGCTCGTGCGAATGACGAACGACCTCGCGTGGATATGGATGCATCTGCACGGGCAGCCTCGCCTCGCTTTGCAGATGTTCCAGGAGATCGAGCCTCGCGTGCAGGATCCTCGTTTCCGGGCCGTGCTGCTGGCGAACATTGCGCGCGCCGCCGCCGAGATCGGGGCTGAAGCCATCTATGAACTGGCGTGGCTCGAAGCGTTTGCATACATGCGGAAGCAGGAGACGGACGAGGGTCACGCCGCGGCGTTCGCCCAGCTGGCGCTCGCCTCAGTGGCGGCCCTGCAACTGGAGCGCGCCCGCCAGTCCGCGACGATGTGCCTCACGATCGCGGAGCGACGCGGCGAACACCGCTCGATCCACATGGCCGAGCAGATTCTGAGCGCCACCGACCGCGGTTTCCCTGACAACGAACGGCTGCGGGAACTTTTTCCTGCGGTCGCCATTGAAGAGCCGCGGATCAACGTGCTCCGGCGCGAGCGCGATGAAGACTTCGCCGCCACGATCAGCGCGGCGGTGAGGGCGCGCCGGGACGATGCTCCCGAGAGCCCCGTGCGTACCCTCGTCCGCGGCAAGTAAGCTAGTTGCCCGAGCCGACCATCCCAGACCCGCGCTCGGTCAAGGTCGTGGTGTCTCCCGCCGCCGTCGTGGAGCCGTTCCCCGCCACGGTATCCGAGTCAATGTTCCCTGACCCTACCATCCCGCTCCCGTCGAGACTCGGCCGGTTCGGTTGAATGGCGGTCGTCGGGCTGGTGTCACTACCGCAAGCGGTTAAGGCCAGCGTGGCGAGAACGGCTGCGGCTGCACGGAATGCGCGCATTATCCTGCTCCTGAAAAAGGTGGAGGTGCGCTCCGGGACCTCCGGAATGCACCACTATACTATGCAACGCGTTCCTATCGGGACACAACTATGCACTGAGAGCGCGTGCGGTGTCTACTTTCCCAGTGAAGTACCGGACGGGTTGTTCGCAC
Source organism: Longimicrobium sp. (assembly GCA_036387335.1). Classification (NCBI taxonomy): domain Bacteria; kingdom Pseudomonadati; phylum Gemmatimonadota; class Longimicrobiia; order Longimicrobiales; family Longimicrobiaceae; genus Longimicrobium; species Longimicrobium sp. The sequence goes on along the minus strand of DASVTZ010000176.1, from coordinate 21,598 downwards.
GGCACAGCGTGTTGGAGCACTTTCAGTTCCCCAGCCCTCGCGCAACTCCGCTCTGCTCCGCATTCGTAGCCGCCGCCGAGTTCGCGTGCCCCGACGATATTAACCGTAAGATCCGCTGCTCCTCCCGCGTCGAGCACCATCTGGACGTTACATGCCAAGTTCACTAAGGAAGTGAGCGAAGGATGTGCTGTTGTGTCGCGCAACGTTAAGTCGTAGCTCGCGGAACATTTGGGGCCCGTGGTTTACCTCACTGTATGTAAACCCTCTAGCGAACATGCTCCTAAGATCTTTCTTACCATCACGCCCCTCAAAGTTCTTCTGCCGAATCCCCTTTCGCAGAAAATTCTTCCGGCTCGAGAGGTGCGCGATATCGGCAAGGAACCAGTTCTCGATCATTCGATTTAGCGCGCATACGTGGACTGGGACCGGGTACCCACGGGTTGAAATCTCGTCCGAAAGCCCGGTTAAAAACTGGTCGTATGGTTCCGGCCTAGCCTCGAAGTCCAATAACAGAACGACCGCATGGCACCCCGCGTCTCTAAGCATCCGAATTTGCTTACCGGATGTCGCGGCGATCCGCTCGATAGTAACGGTGTGCCCCCGGGGACCGTCTGTCTTGATTATGTGAAAACCCGATGCCAGGCGGGAACGCAGGGTCGCAAAATCACCCGGCCCATCAACGATGATTCCGATCACACTGCCTCCCCTGCCGGCACGCCCCCCAACGCACCACTAACCCATAGATCCCCGAGCCCGAAGTCACTTCGATTCAGTATGCCGACTACCTCGGCCATCGCAGATACATGCTCAACAACAGTTCCGGATGCGGATGGGGACACGAGGACTACCTCTTCTGGCTGCGCAGCATTGAGCATCGTTGCAGAATGTGTAGTGAGAACGAAGTACCTCTGTCTTGGGCGATCTTTACCCCGCATCAGCTGAATCAACCGCTGTTGCATCCACGGGTGCAAGAAGTTTTCTGGTTCCTCAAGAAGGTAGATTGACGAGAACGGGACGAACAAGCTGACGAGGATGCCCAGCCACTTCATCGTCCCGTCAGACACTTCCTCTGGGTAAAATCTATCTTTACCTGATTCAAACATCGTAATCCGCTTACCGTTACTGCGATCGACGTCGACCGTAACTCTATCGATTAACTGTACCGCGGCCGAAAGCTCGCTATTGATGTTGTCTAGCGTACTCTCCCGCTCCTTCTGTGTTCGATAGGCGCCGTACGGGTATGTCATCGAAGTTTGCCATCCAGTATTCCTTAATGACGGCGGGTACCCGGATTCATACTCGCTGCTCCGGGTGGGCCTAATGCGGATGAAATTCTTTTTTTCTAACGCGTGAATCACCTCAGTCAAGTTCTTGCCATTCGGAAGCATTTCAGCTGTCGGGAGTTGGTCAGTGGCCTCACGGGCTGTATTCGGATGGATGTCATATTCACTCAGATTCTCAATGGCTCGCAGCAGTTGCTGCATAGTAAGATCAAGGGAGCTCAATGGCCTAAGCAAAGTGACATCGCTTGAGCGACGCAGGTCACGGAGCAGTTGTTGGACCTTGTCCGAGATGTGTGCGTACGCCTCAACCTTATTTCCGGGTGCTAGTCTGCCGAGTTCAGAAAATAAATCGCGGCCGATCTCCTCCTGTGGAGCTAGATAGTAGGTGACCTTCGGAGACCTGCTTTCAAGCCTCGAGATTCCCGCTTGAAAAACAGTATGCGACTTTCCGTTCAACAGTGTGAAGAGCTCAACTGTTTCATCGGCTATAGTAGTGACTCCATCCGATCCATGCTGTGCGACTGAGAATGCCCATCGCAAGAAGTAGACTGTGGGGTTCCGTTTGTATGTGCGCGATCCGTACGGCACAACGATGTCGAACGACATACCCTTGCTGCGACGTCGGTAGGCCCGGACGGGCCCCCCCGCGCGGGCCACAGCTAACGCTGCACCTCGAACGACGACATCCCTTACAAATTTAAGCGCGTTTAAGACATTCGTTTTCCCCGAACCGTTGGGACCGATTAGAATCGTGACACCCGGACGTAGCTGGAGCGTCGTGGCCCGGATTGATTTGAAGTTGAATACTGAAAATTGGATTATCATGCTCGCACAGTAGCCGAGTGGTTGCGGGGTTCAGTCATTCCAGCACTTCCACCGAGGGTGCGTACCGGGGTGAGAGTAGAATACGAAGGACCCGTCGTCAGCCTCCGAAGATACCGTCCTCCTCGCCCCTTCGGAAGAATCCTGCTCCACAGACCAGGTGCTCAAATCTGCTGAAGAATGCTGTGCACCTCAGGTACTTTCGTTTGGATCACCTCCCAAACGAGTTGGTAATCCACTCCTTCTTGGTAGCCTCGCGATGATCTCAAGGCTGCGGACGAAAGCTCTTTGGAGCGTCGCGTCCGCGAGGAACGTCTCGGGGCTGAGACCTTGGCTAGTGTCGACCATGTACTCAGCTTCGGTGAGCATGTGCCGAAGATAGTCACGCAGCTCGAACTACATCTTCTGCCTCCGCCAGGATGCGGGGACCGATGTAGGGGCTGAGCGACTCGGTGGTTACGAGCTCCACGCGGCGCCCGAGGCGATCTTCCAGGAGGTCGTAGAGGCGCATGAACGCGTCGAAGCTCTTTTGAGCAGGGGCGAACTCGACGAGCAGGTCCACGTCGCTCTCCGCGCGGGGTTCGGAGCGGGCAAAGGAGCCGAACAAGGCCAGGCGTCCGACGCCAAGGCCGCGGATCTCGTCCTTCGCCGCGGCGAGACGTTCGAGGACGTCGGCTCGGGTGCGCACGGGTGTGGTCATGCCCGGAAGGTAGGAGGCAGGGGGGCGCGGGGGAAGCGCCGCTACCCGCGCGGTGGCAGCAGGGCGGCGATGCGGGCGGAGATGGAGGCGAGGCGCTCGGCGTCTTCCGGGCGGCTGGAGGCGGCCAGGGCGCGGAGGGTGTCGACGTCGTCCCAGGTGAAGGGGGCGGGGGAATCGGCGCGGGCAGCGGTGAAGATGTCTTCGATGAGCGCGAGCATCCGGTAGCCGGCGGCGCTGATCTTCTGGAGGTCGGGCGTGAATCGCTCGTCGCCGGTTTCTTCCGCGCGCTCGGCGAGGAGCTCGGCGTAGCCGATGATCTGGCCGAGGGGCGTGCGCAGGTCGTGGAGCTGCGCGGAGGATAGGGCGGATCCGCCCGCGTCGTTCGTCTCGTTCATGGCGCGGCTTCGGCGGCTGGCGCGGTCCCGCCGCGAGCGAGGAGCGCCTCGATCTTGGTGAGCAGGCGCGGCAGGTCGATCGGCTTGGTGTCGTAGTCGTCGCACCCGGCGTCCATGGCGTGCGCCCGGTCGCCGGCCATGGCGTGGGCGGTGAGGGCGATGACCGGGATGTGGCCCGTGGCCGGCGCCGCCTTCAGCCGCCGCGTCGCCTCCCACCCGTCCAGCACCGGGAGGCTCATGTCCATCAGCACCAGGTCCGGCAGCACCGTGGCGGCCTGGTCCACCCCCTCCTGGCCGTCGACCGCCACCACCACCTGGTACCCTTTCCGCTCCAGGCGGCGCGACAGCATGTCGCGGTTCATCTCGTTGTCTTCCACCAGCAAGATCTTCTTCATAGCGCAGCCGCCTGGTCTCCATCGGGGGTGGGCATCACGCCGCGAGGAACGGCGAAGTCGTCCAGCAGCTCGCCCACGCGCGCCAGCAGCGATTCGTGCGAGTCGCCCGTCTTCTGCAGCACCGTCTCCACGTAGCCGCTCAGCCGGCGGCGGTCGCGCGCGCTCAGGTCGTGGGCGGTGACGACGATGATGGGCACGTTGCGCCACTCGGGGTGGCGGCGCACCTGGTCGGCAAACTCGAAGCCGTCCATCTCCGGCATCATCAGGTCCAGCAGGATGACGGCCGGGCGCTCCGCCTCCATGCACTTGAGCCCGGCGCGTCCGTTGACGGCCTCGCAGACGCGGCATCCCTCTTTTTCCAGCACGTTGCGCATCATGGCGCGCGTGGCCGGGTCGTCTTCCACCAGCAGTACCAGCGACTCGGGGCCGGGGTGCACGTACTTGCGGATGGTGGCGGAGAGCCGGTGCCGGTCCACGGGCTTGCTGGCGTACTCGGCCGCGCCGAGCGCGAAGCCCGCCTCCGGGTCGTCCACCAGGGTGAGCATGATGACGGGGATGTTGCGCAGCTCCGCGTCTTCCTTGAGCGCCTTGAGCACGCTCCAGCCGTCCATGTCGGGCATCATCACGTCGAGCGTGATGGCCGCCGGGTGCAGCGTGCGCGCCAGGAGCAGCCCCTCCGGCCCGCTGGCGGCGGTGCGGACGGTGAACCCCTCCTGGGCCAGGTAGCGCTGCAGGAGCTCACGCGGGGCGGGGTCGTCGTCGATCACCAGCACGCAGCTCGTTCCGGGCGGGGCCTCGCCGCCGCCCGCGGTGATCTCGCCGTTGCGCGAGGCTACGAAGGCGCCCGCGCGCGTGCCGTCGCCGTCCGGCGCGCTCTCCTGCATCAGCGCGGGGAGCTTGATGGTGAAGACGCTCCCCTCTCCCATCACGCTGTGCACCGACACGTCGCCGCCCATCATCTGGCAGAAGCGGCGCGTGAGGGCCAGCCCCAGCCCCGTGCCCCCGAAGCGGCGCGTGGTGGATGCGTCCGCCTGGCTGAAGTCGAGGAACAGCTTGGAGAGCTGCTCGTCGCTGAGCCCGATCCCCGTGTCCGCCACCCGGAAGACGATCCACTCGCCGCCGTCCATGAGCTGGCGGTCGGCGTCGAGGGTGATGGTGCCGCCCTGCGTGAACTTCACGGCGTTGGAGAGGAGGTTGTAGAGCGTCTGCCGCACCTTCATCTGGTCCGCGCGCATCTCGCCGAGGCCGGCGGCGCGCACCACCTTGAGGGTGTTGGCGTTCTTGTGCACCATCGGCTGCACCGTGGAGGCGACCTCGTCGATCAGCTCGGCCAGGTCGAAGCGCTCCACGAACAGCTCCATCTTTCCGGCTTCGATCTTGGACAGGTCCAGGATGTCGTTGATCAGCGCCAGCAGGTGCTTCCCGGCGGAGTTGATGCGCTCCAGGTCCGCGGCGAACGATTCCAGCTCCTGCTCGTCGGCCTCCTCCTGGAGCATCTCCGAGTAGCCGAGGATGGCGTTGAGCGGGGTGCGCAGCTCGTGGCTCATGTTGGCCAGGAACTGGCTCTTGGACCGGTTCGCCGCCTCCGCCGCCTCGCGGGCCTCCGCCACCTCCTCCTCGGCGCGGCGCCGCTCGGTGACGTCCTCCAGCGCGAGCATCAGCAGCTCGCCGTGGCTGCCGGCGCGGAGCTGGCGGGCGTTCAGCAGCATCACCCGCCGCCCGATCTGCGGAAAGGTGTGCTCCAGCTCGAAGTCGTTGAACACCGACCGGGTCGGGATGATGTCCTCCAGCAGGATGCGCAGGTCAGGGATGTCCCACTGGCCGTTGCCCAGCTCGTAGATCAGCCGGCCCTCCGTCTCCCCCGCGCCCACTTCGAAGGTCTGGTAGAAGGCGCGGTTGGCGCTGCGCACGCGGAGCGACGGATCCAGGATCAGCAGCGGCTCGCGCACCGTTTCCACGATGTCCTGCGCGTACGTCTCGATCGCCTCCAGGTCCGCCTCCGCGCGGCGGCGCTCGGTGACGTCCTCCATGGCGAGCACGAGCAGCTCGTCGTGGCTGCCTGCGCGGAGCTGGCGGGCGTTCAGCAGCATTACCCGCCGCCCGATCTGGGGGAAGGTGTGCTCCAGCTCGAAGTCGTTGAACACCGAGCTCTTGGGGATGATGTCCTCCAGCAGCGTCCGCAGCGCCGGGATGTCCCACTGCCCGTTGCCCAGCTCGTAGATGAGCTGGTTCTCCGTCTCCTCGGCGTCCACCTCGAAGGTCTGGTAGAAGGCGCGGTTGGCGCTGCGCACGCGGAGCGACGGGTCCAGGATCAGCAGCGGCTCGCGCACCGTGTCCACGATGTCCTGCGCGTACGCGTCGATCGCCTCCAGGTCGGCTTCGGCGCGGCGGCGCTCGGTGACGTCCTCCATGGCCAGCACCAGCAGCTCGCCGTGGCTTCCGGCGCGCAGCTGGCGGGCGTTCAGCAGCATCACCCGCCGCCCGATCGCGGGAAAGGTGTGCTCCAGCTCGAAGTCGTCGAAGACGGAGTTCTTGGGGACGATGTCTTCCAGGAGGGTGCGCAGGGCCGGGATGTCCCACTGGCCGTTGCCCAGCTCGTAGATGAGCTGGTCCTCCGTTTCCGCCGACGTCACGCGGAACGTCTGGTAGAAGGCGCGGTTCGCGCTCCGCACGCGTAGCGTGGTGTCGAGCATGAGCAGCGGCTCACGCACGGTGTCCACGATGTCCTGCGCGTACGTCTCGATTCCTGCGTCCACCTGTTCGCGTTTCATCATCCGTCCCCTGCATGGTTTCCGCGCCCTCCGGCGAACGGCTCCCCGGCGACGATCCCGGTGCGGGTGCGCGTCACCTGGGGCCACCCGGTCGTGCTCGCCGCTGCTCCGGCATCGACCGGCTTCCGCCTCGGGAGGGATGCATCACAAGAATCGTGCGGCCCGGTCGCGGCAGCACGATTTCTGGCCTGCGCGGTCATGGCGGCGCCTCAGAAGGTCGCCTCCGCGTGGTCAGGGTGACTCGGAGAGAATTCCTGGCGGACGCGACGCTTCAGAGCAGGTACTCGGCTTCGTCGAGGATGTGCTGAAGATAGTCACGCAGCTCAAACGACATCCTCTGCCTCTGCCAGGATGCGGGGGGCGATATAGGGGCTGAGCGACTCCGTCGTCACGAGCTCCACGGCGCGCCCGAGCCTCTCTTCGAGGAGGTCGAACAGGAGCATGAACGCGTCGAAGCTCTTCCGCTCGGGAGCGAACTCGACGAGCAGATCCACGTCGCTCTCAGGGCGAGCTTCCGATCTGGCGAAGGAGCCGAACAGTGCCAGCCGTCCCACGCCGAGGCCGCGGATCTCATCCTCCGCCGCCACAAGACGTTCGAGAACGTCGCTTCGGGTCTGCACGGGTGTCGTCATGTCCGGAAAGCTAGGAGGCGACAGGTCACAGGGGAAGCGTGGTCGTGGCAGAAGGGCGCTGTAGGGCTTGCCGTCGTATCAGAACGTCGCCTCCACGCCGATCGTGGGCAGCACGGGGAACATGCTGATGCCGGAGCGCGTGGCGGGGGTGTCGCTGTAGTTGAAGAAGTATGAAGAGGACGTTCCCGCCTTTCTGAAGTGTGCGTTCGGCGCGTAGTCTTCGTCTGCATCCTCGCGCACCGGACAGCGAAGGAGCGAGATGCCTTCCGCACCGCATAGTGCCAGCATCACCGCGAAACGGACTCCGTGCCGTAGCCGTAGCACCGTTGAGCGCGAGCGGAGTCGAATCCAACACGTATCTATGTATCACTTCCTTGACGTACTCGTGTTCGCGTACTTCCCGCTGAAGTGCCTCTATTCGTGGCAGCGCTGGCTGCGCGATCCCGAAGCAGCCGAAATCCGAGCGTACGAAAGGTTGAGTACCAGTCCGTTCGGATTCATGACTGCTGGAGGTAGCACCCTTTTACGCGCCTCAGCCGTGTGCCTGTACGCGGGGTGGCGTGCAAAGCTGTGGTGGCTCTGGGCGCTCTTCGCCGCGGTCACGTTCGTTTCCGGCCTCATGACCATCGGTGCAATGGCTTGCGCTCGGCACGACAGGATGGCCCCGCCTGTAGTTCCTCCGATCACCGAAGAACGCCTCCGACGGCTGGTTGCGCGGGGAAAACGGCGAATCTGGATCCAAGCCGGCCTGCTCCTGCTCTGGCTTTACTCGTGGCAGCACCTTTTCCTGAACCAGTAGCTGCGTTCCCCGTTCCACGTAGGGGGGCGGGCAAGTTCAGAACGTCGCCTCCACGCCGATCGTGGGCAGCACGGGGAACATGCTGATGCCGGAGCGCGTGGCGGGGGTGTCGCTGTAGGTGTAGAAGTAGAAGAGGGCGTTCGGACGACCGTCGAATGTGCATTGGAACAACGCGGGTAAGTGCACCTTCTACTACAGAAGTCAAACTTGTTGGTAGGAATCGCCCAAGTGCTCCGAAATTCGCGACGAGCTTGTGGGCGAGCACCGGGCACCATCAGTACCATCCCATCCCCGACGCGGAGGAGTACTCGTTGGTTGCCTCGGTCCAAGTGCTGGAATCTTGGTGAACCTGCCCGGACCCGACAGGCTCCCGTTAAGTGGTTCGAGCTCGTTCACCACCCAATGTCTAAGTAGGCTTTCCGAACGAACTCCGCAGGGCGGTCGTGGTACTAAGTTGTGCACGCAGCGAGCGGTTGTTCGATATGTGTGTGCCTTTTGAGGATCCGCTATTTAGTTGGTGCGTTCGTCGCGCTATCCAGGTATATTCGACCGTGTTCCGTTCTCGTCTCGTGCCTAGTGTGTCCAGATGATCCGTGATAGCCGCCCATTCAGACTCGAGCGTCACATGGTGCCGCTCATCCAGCGGGCGCTCCCAAGTGTGCTCGCCTTGGAGACGGCTGCCACAATCAAGATTGTGCGCGAGCCGAGTATCGGGCTAGTGATTCCAGACGTTCTCGTCGGGGTGGTTAATCGGCGTCCCAGCATACTCGCTAGGAGTCACTTCACTACAATCGAAGGCTCTGTATTGGCGGTACTCGAACGTGCTGGATTGATGGAAACTAGAGCTATACAACGCGCCTTGTTTCTCCCCGATGTAACCTGCTTCCGTGTACTCGAAAAGCTGTGTCGCATTGGAGCAATCGAGCGGGTAGGCGAGGCTGAGTGGAAGCTCAATCAGTCGGCGCAGACCGGTGGTGTCGAGTTGATTGCTTTCGAGGCGAAACTTCGTCTCTGGAAGCGTGCTCTGGATCAGGCGGTCTCGTACCTCACCTTCGTCGACAGGGCCTACGTCGTACTTGATGGGAATCAGGTACGTATTTCCGCTGATGTACTCAGTGCCTTCGTTGATCAGGGTGTTGGACTGTGGCTACAACACGGATATGCAGCGACCGAAGTTGTTCCCGCGAGGGGTTCGGCGCCGCACTTTTCCGCTGACAGGGTGAGAGCGATCGAGAAGGTGTTACGCGCCCGGATTTGGCGTAGAGCCACCACCAATGGTTCCGTCGCGCCACCGCTCGAAAGCTCGCAGCCAAGCAGCTTGGTGGGACAGCTCAGTGTGGTGTGAACTCCTAAAACCGTTGCTGTGCAACTCGCGCGACAGTTCAACGGCCCGGCAGAGCCACTTGTGTACAAATTCGACCCGGTCGGGTTGACTCAGTCGATGGAGAAAGCCGCCGAGCTTTGCGACTGTATCGTTGTAGTGCGCGGCTGCGGCGGTAATATTTGAAGCGCGGTAAGTCCAGGTAGCTACGTCGTCAACTTTTGCCCCGCTGGACAGCGCGTCGTGCAGAGGCTGACTAGCGTCCGTTTTTGAGAAAACCGCCCGTTCGAACCCACCCGCGTTCAGCGCATCGAGGCTGCCCCGCAGACCTACATCCCCGGCGAGAGCCAGGCTGTAGTACCGGGGATACGCCAAACGCACATCTTCCTCCTCAGCCTCGAACTCGGATAGCCGGAGCTTGCGCTGCCCTAAATAGTACCCGCTGGACCAGATTTTCGCGCCCGCAGCCGCAGCGACCGCTCCGAATGTCCCCGCGTAATTTACTATCGTGTCCAGCCTCGCTCCTCTGGTGAAGTCGTCAACTAGTTGGAGGAGCGAGTAGAGTGTGTTCTCGTCTCCGCAGACGTATCCATCCTCCGACGCCTGTTCAATTACTATGTAAGCCCCTGCAACGCCTCTGGCGCTGACTTGGTCAGAAATCAGTGATAATACGGTGTTCTGTTGTGGATCGAGTCCGCGTAACGCTACATCTGAGATTGCGACCGTAGCATAAATCGGACTGCGGACGCGCAACTCGACACACGCCTCAAGACCGGCATCGAGCCATGCGAGTTCGTCCTCGTAGCTGGTAGTGAGCGTATTCGTTAGCGGCGACGGCAGGATGATCGCATCGCACTCGAGATCCACCTGTAGCTGGACGGCAGCTCGCGCCGCAACCGCGATCTCAGCGGGGGATCGGCGTGTGCTCCCGCGCCACGCCTCGAGAATCTGTTGCTGAAAGGTGTTGGTCCAATCGGCTTGCTTCCCATGAATAGAACTATCATACGACGGCACATCCGGGGGTGAGAACCAGCCGTAGCTGGACAGTTTTACAACTGCCTTCCGCGAGCGGTCGGCGCTCAGCCCTCCGAGATATAGCTGCGGGTCAAAAAGGCGATGCTGGAGATGTGGGAACTTTCCAAATCGGCGGCGAATCAAGCCATGCTGCGGCACCGCCGAAGCGGCGATGATGCCCCCCGGGATGGAGACGGAGCAGTTGTCCGGCAGCTTGAATGCCCAGCGGACGTTGTAGTAGAACATAGCGTATCTTAGAAAAGGTTTGCCCAGCGGTCGAACTCCAAGGCGGCGACCTGCGGGTCGGGCCGGAATGCAGCACGAACCGTGAGCAACGAGTCGATCAGGGTGGCGAAGCCACTCGGTACAAGTGGATTGACCGTTGTAGCGCGCGGTACCGTGCCCACAGCGAGCCGGTTCTGGTCACGGGAGGTCGGGTGGGCACCGCCCAACGCTTCGAGCAGTACAACGCCCAATGAAAACATGTCCGACTTGCAAGTGAGGTTGCGTTCCGTTCGGCACTGTTCCGGGGACATGTAACCAACGGTGCCCCAAGTCGCTCCGTAAGCGGTGAGAGAAGGCTGGGCTAAGTGGCGGGCAACACCCAGGTCAATGAGTACGGCCTCCGCGTCGCCATGCCGGAGCATGATGTTAGGCGGCTTGATATCACGATGAATGATTCGCTTCGACCAGAGTTCAGCAATTGCGGAGGACACATCCCGACCTATGCATGCGATCACCTTGAAGGGGAGTGCACTGCCGGTGACACGGTAGTCGAGTGCCTCCCCGTGCACAAACTGCCATGCGACAAACTTGATCGGCTGGCCTTCTAAGTTGATCGTTCCGTGCTCCACCAGTCCGGCCAATGACGGGTGCCGGATATGCTCCATCGCTTCGATCTCTCGTTCGATGCGGTCCAGTTCGACACTTGCAAAGTAAAGCTTCAACGCGACCGCATCGTCCGTCTGGACGCCGCTTGTGGTGCTTTGGCGTCGCGCCAGATACACGGACCCTTGGGCACCAGGCCGGATCTCGTTGGAGATCGTGTAGCGCCCCCCTAAAGCTGCCTCGATCTGTGCCGGAGTAAACGGCTGCGGTGCTGGCATCGTCAGTGATTCGAAGGAAGAGCTGGAGCTTTCTAGCAACTTACACGCCTTTCCTGAAGTCGCAACCTTCGGTAGCCGCGTGTGAGCACTCCCAATGCGCGCCAACCCCGCTGTAGATGCACATCGAGAAAACCGGGTGTGCAGATTTACCGTACATCACTCTTCTACTTGCGGCAAAATACGCCCTCTATTGTGGACGTGCCGCGAGGGGGTGTTAGTGCAAAACGCTTAGAAATTCGCCTCCACGCCGATGGTCGGCAGCACGGGGAACATGCTGATGCCGGAGCGGGTGGCGGGGGTGTCGCTGTAGTTGTAGAAGTAGAAGAGCACGTTGCGGCGGTTGTAGGTGTTGAGCACCTGCACGTACGGCGTGAGCGTGCCCCAGCTTCGCTCGTAGCGGCGGCGCAGCGTCACGTCCAGACGGTGGTAGGCGGGATAGCGCTCCTGGTTGCGGCTGCCGGGCACCACGTACACCGGGAGCTCCGGGTCTTCGCTGCGGGGGCGGGGAAGGCGGTAGCCGCCGCCCACCACGTCCGTCTCGAAGCCGATGATCTGCGCCACGGGGCGCGAGTAGGGGACGCCGGAGCCGAAGTTGAAGCGCCCGCCCAGCTCCGTGCGCCGCCCCAGCCGGTACTGCGCCACCACGTCCAGGTCCACGCGCCGGTCGAAGATCGGGGGGAAGGTTACCGTCTGCGGCACGCCCTCCAGCCCGGCGGCCGTGGGGTCGGGAAAGGTGCGCGTGGCACGGAGGAGGGAGAGCGTCGTCCAGCCGGTGAGGCGGCCGGAGGTGCGCTTCAGCAGCAGGTCGAAGCCGAACGAGCGCCCCCGCCCCTCGATCAGGTCGTCGCCCTCGCGGTTGGGGTCGTCCGCCACGTTCAGCTCGGTGAGGCCGCGGAAGCGCCGCGCGTACGCCTCGGCCGACACGTACCAGCGGTCGCCCCAGAACTTCTCGATCCCCGCCTGCACCTGGTCCGAGACGACGGCGGGGACGTCGCGGTCGGCGGTGATCCAGGTGTCGTTGGAGACGGGGAGGTTCTCGTCGCGCAGGGAGTGGAGGAACTGCGTGTAGCGCCCCACCGACGCCTTGATCGCGGCGTCGCGGCCGGTGCCCAGGAAGCGCTTCGCCGCCAGCCGCGGCGAGACGATGGGGCGCGTGTGGCCGCCCGCCGTCCACACGTCGGCGCGCAGGCCGGGCTCCACGATCCAGAGCGGGGACGGCTCCCAGCGAAGCTGCCCGTAGCCGCTGGCGAGGGTGCCGCGCCTGCGTGCCGAGAAGAAGACGGTGCCGCCCGCCTCGCCCAGGTTGCGGTAGGCGGGGAGCGTCGCCTCCACGCCGGTGCGCAGCGCGAGCCCCGTCCCCAGCGGCCGCCCGAAGTCGGAGCGGAGCTGCCACTGGCTGACCGCCGACTCGAAGCGCGTGTCGCCGAAGTCCACGAAGGTCAGCGCCTCCGCGTAGCGCGAGAAGCCGAGCCGCGTGTCGGAGGTCCACCGCCCCAGCGGCTGGCTCCAGTGCGCGCCCGCCACCTGGTTCCCCCAGTTCCAGCGGATGCGCAGGATGTCGTCCGCGCTGTCGTCCTCCGGCTCCTCGTCTTCGGAGCCCGGCGCCTCGAAGTCGGAGAGGTCCAGCACGTCCTGGCCGCCGTAGCCCGTCAGCCGCAGGGTTCCGCCGCGCGGCATGGGGATGGAGAGGCCGAGCTGCAGATCGGTCAGGTGGTACGGGAAGTCGACTACGGGGGCGAGGAGCGCATCGAAGTACGACCTTCGCGCCGAGACCAGCCATCCGCCGCGCCGCCCGAGCGAGTCGCGCACGGGAAGGTCGCCGCGCAGCGCCAGGCGCGTGGCCAGGATCGACACGCCGGCCGAGCCGCGAACGCCCTTCCCCTGCGTCCCCGGCTCGGTTTCGACGTTGAGGACGGACGACACGCGCCCGCCGTACTCCGCGCCGAAGCCGCCGGCCAGGAGCTCCGCCCGCGCGATCACGTCGCCGTTGAAGACGGAGAAGAGGCCGCCCAGGTGGAACGGGTTGAAGATGGGGAAGCCGTCCAGCAGCACCAGGTTCTGGTCCGCCGAGCCGCCGCGCACGTTGAAGGCGCTGCTGAAGTCGGATGTGGACACGACGCCGGGGAGCACTTCGACGGCGCGCATGATGTCCGCCTCGCCCAGGCCGGGGATCACCTTGAGCTCGGCGCCGGTGATGACGCGCGAGGTGACGCCGGCCTCGGTTTCGAAGCGGGTGCGCTCGCGCTGTTCGGCGGCGCCGGCGCGGGCCTGGATGGCTTCCAAGGTGAACGATTCCTCCGCCAGCACCAGCTCCGCCCGCGCCTCCGCGCCCGCGGCGACGGTGACGGTCTGCTCGGCGGCGGCGTAGCCGAGTCGCTGGGCGCGCACCCGGTACGCGCCGGCGGGCAGGTTCGCCAGCCGGAATGCGCCCCCCTCGCCCGTGACGGCAGTGCGCCGCGCCGCGCCTCCCGCCGCGGGGATGGCGGCCACGCGCGCCCCCGCGATCGGCTGCCCGCCCGGCCCCGTCACGCGCCCCGCGACCGCGCCGCCCTGCGCCCATGCGGGGGTGCACGCCATTGCGAGCGCGTACAGGAGGAGCATGGCGGTTCGATACGGTCGCATGTCGTTGGTTCGGAGGACGGGGGGTGTGCGCGGGCGTGTCTCTGCCCGCGTCACGATGTACGCCGCTGCGCCCCGGGAGGTCCCCCGCGCCCTTGACGCCCCCTGTTGCGCGGGCAAGGTTAACGGCCAGAGCCGTAGGATGAATCCCCCCGGCTGGAACTACGCGAAGGCGGCTGAAGCCGGCTCGAGAAGCGAGATGCGGCAGGCGCTCGTGGAGGCGGGGTCGTCTTGCGCGAGGCACGGGCAGCCACGTGGGGCTGCCCCTACGGGGTTTGGGGTCTGGAAGGCGGGGGTCGGTGGGGGGGAGAGGGTGGGCAGACACGCAGGTCTGCCCCTACAAGGATCGGGGTACGCTATAGGGGGCGGTGTTGGGGCGGGCACGGGCGCGATGAATCGCGCCCCTACAGCCCCGGGGCGGCGCGGGAATCCGGCGGCCCGAGGGCGGATCCCGACCGCGAGTCCGCGAAGGCGGACTTTGTGCTGTTGTTGCCGCGAGTTCACTCGCCGGGGCCAGGAATACCCAGGATTACACAATGGAAACGACGATGCAGCGCAGGCTGGTGAGCATCCGGCGGCGCGTGCCGATGGACAGGATCGAGGAGTACGTGCCGCTCTGGCTGCAGCTCCACGCGGCCGCGACGTCCAAGGGGGCGCACGCGTGGAACTTCATCTCGGCGGACGTGCCGGAGGTGTACCTGGAGTTCCTGGAGTTCGGCGCCGAGACCGACATCCGCGCGGACGAGGCGACGGTGGAGGCGATCCGGAAGCTCCACGAGGCGTTCCACGACACCTACCCCGCGCCGCAGACCATCGAGGAGTGGGTCGCCGTGCCGACGCCGCCCACCATCGCATGAGCACGGACCGCGAGCGGCTCGTCGCGCTGCTGCTGGAGAGGTCGTTCCGCGTGGGCGACTTCGCGCTGAGCAGCGGCGCGCGCAGCCGGTTTTACATCGACTGCCGCACCACCACCACGCACGCCGAAGGTCAGGCCGTCGTCGGGCGGCTGGGGCTGGCGGCGGTGCGCGACGCGGGGCTGCGGCCGGATGCCATCGGCGGGCTCACGATGGGCGCGGACCCGGTGGCGTACGCCATCGCGCACGCGTCGTGGATCGCGGGGGACCCGGTCAACGCCTTCACCGTGCGCAAGGAACCCAAGGCGCACGGCACGGGGAAGCGCGTGGAAGGGTGCTTCGCGGCGGGGATGCGTGTGGTGGTGGTGGAGGACGTGATTACGACCGGCGGCAGCGCTCTCAAGGCCATCGAAGCCGTGGAGGCGGAGGGCGGGGAGGTGATCGCCGTGCTCTCGCTGGTGGACCGCGAGGAGGGCGGCCGCGAAGCCATCGAGGCGCGCGGCTACCCCGTGCACGCCATCGTCGGGGTCGGCGAGCTGCTGGGGGCGGCCGGCTAGCCGATCGGGATCGAGATGACGATGGGGTAACCGCCTTCGCCCGGCGCCACGGTGAGCTTGCGGTCCACGAAGTTGTCCGGGTGGACGTGGCTGTAGCGCACCACCGTCAGCCCCGTGAGCGTGCCGATGGCGGCGCCCGCCACCACGTCGCTCGCCCAGTGCTTGTCGTCGAAGATGCGCGAGGTGCCGGTGAGCGTCGCGAGCGTGTAGAGCACCCCGCCCACCACGAAGCGCGAGTGGGGGTGGCGCGCGGCCGTCTCCGAGGTCAGCGCCGCGGCCATGGCGAACGCCGACGCCGTGTGCCCCGAGGGGAACGATTGGTAGTCCCGGTTGCCGAAGCCGCGGAAGAGCTTGAAGTCCTGCGAGTTCCCCTCGTCCACGTAAGGGCGTGCCCGGCCGGCCACGCCCTTGACGACGTACGTCACCACGTTGGTCGCCACCACCGACTCCACGCCGTGGAGGGCCACGCCGGCCATCGCGTCGTCGCCGCGGGCGCGGCCCACCAGGTAGAACGCGCCTCCCCCCACCAGCGTGCCCGGCACCGCCAGCAGTCGTACCGCGGCGGAGCCCCGCCCCAGCAGCTTGCTGTCCTGCCACTCCGGCTCCCGGAGCTCCTGCGTCAGCCTCTCGTCCAGCGGGCGCATGGCGACGGCCGCGACCGCGAACCCGCCCAGGATCAGCGCGTCGCTGCGCGGAAAGACGTGGCTGGGGACGCGCGCGCTGTCCCCCGCCTGCGCCACCGCCGGGCGCGCGGACGCCGTGGCGAGCGCGAGGGCGGCGGCCACGGTCCAGCGCAGCGCCCGGGAGATCCGCGGGCGGATGGCGATGTTCGTCATGGGAAAGCTCACGCGGCAGGGTATACCGGCGCGCCGGGGCGCGGGACCCGCGGAGCCCGCACGATCCGCGCCTATTTCGCCGTGAACCACATGCGCGCCGCCACGATCACCAGGAAGAGGGCGAAGGCGCGCTTCATCTGCACGGGGCTCAGCGTCTGCGCCCAGCGCGCGCCGAAGTAGGCGCCCACCAGCAGCCCCAGTGCGACGAGAAGAGACGCGATCACGTTGACGTGGCCGTTCTTGTAGTACTCGTACGCGCCGAGGGCGCCGACCGGCAGGAGGAGCGAGCCGAGCGAGGTGGCGGTGGCTTCGACCGGAGACATCTTCGCCACCAGCATCAGCGCGGGCACGATCAGCACCCCGCCGCCGATCCCGAACAGCCCGGAGAGGACGCCTGCGCAGAGGCCGATCGCGAGGTACGTCAGGTGCATGATCCCGTCCTTGGTGTGAGCGAGCGCTGGATGAGCGCGGCAAGATAGCGACTCCCGGCAGCCTTGCCCAATGCGCGGCGCCGCCTCAACTTCGCAGGCGATCCGCCAAACCGATTCCGGAACCGGGACCCATGAACCGACGCATCGCACGGGCAATCCTCGCACTCGTCCTCGTCCCTCTCGCGCAGCCTCTCGCGGCGCAGCCGGCGCGCGCCACGCAGCCCGCGCAGCAGGGGGTCGACTACCGCATCGAGGCCCGGCTGGACGAGGGGAGCGACATCCTGCACGGGCGGGCGCGGCTGCGCTACACCAACCGCTCGCCGCGCCGGCTGGACACGCTCTACCTGCACCAGCACCTCAACGCCTTCCGCCCCAACAGCGCCTGGGCCCGGCGCGAGGCGTTGTACGGCGAGATGCGCTTCCAGAACCTGGGCCCGGCGGAGCACGCCTTCGAGCGCTTCACCGCCGTGCGCGTGGACGGCCGCGACGTGCGCCCCGTGTACCCCGGCGCCCCCGACTCCACCGTCACCGCCATCCCCCTCCCCACGCCGCTGCGCACCGGGCAGTCGGTCACGGTGGTGATGGACTGGGACGCGCGCCTCTCCACGCTGCCGCGGCGGCAGGGGCGGCGCGGGCGGCACTTCGACTTCGCCCAGTGGTACCCGCGCATCGCCGTGTACGAGCGCGGCGGATGGGCCACGCAGCCCCTCCTCCCCCAGGGCGAGTTCTACGGCGAATTCGGCGAGTACGACGTGACGCTGGACCTCGCCGCGGACCAGGTGGTGGGCGCAACCGGCGTGGTGGTCGATGGGAACCCGGGATGGACGCCGGACGCATCCGAGCGCTCGGCCTACGCCGCGCGGCCGGCCGAGTCGCTCGGGCTGCTGACGGGCGCGGCGGAGAACGGTCGCAAGCGGGTCCGCTTCCGCGCGCAGCGGGTGCACCACTTCGGCTGGGCGGCCGATCCGCAGTTCACGCACGAGGGCGTGACCCGCTTCTCGCTCAACGACGCGGGCACCCGCTCCGACCTGCCGTCGATCCACGTCCTCTTCCTCCCCGGCGACACGGCGTGGGCGGGAAATCGCGCCGCGCGCCGCACGCTTGACGCGGTGCAGTGGGTGGGCGCGCTCTTCGGGACCTACCCCTATCCCCAGATCACCAACCTCCACCGTCTGGAGAGCGGCGGCACCGAGTTCCCCATGCTGGTGATGAACGGCTCGGCGAGCGAGGGGCTGATCGTGCACGAGGTCACGCACCAGTGGCTGCACGGCATCCTGGGGAGCAACGAGTGGCGCGAGGGGTGGCTGGACGAGGGCTTCACCTCCTTCGTAACCAACTGGTACACGGAGGAGAAGCTGCGCCGCGAGGGGAGCGCGGCGGCGGCCGACACGGTCTGGAACGGCACCATGCGCGGCCTGGAGCGGCTGGAGCGCGCCGACAGCACGCAGGCGCTCGACCTGCCGGGCGCCGCGTACCGCTCGCCGCGCATCTACAGCGCGATGACGTACAACAAGGGCGCCGCCGTCCTGCGCATGCTGCGCGACTACCTGGGCGACGCCACCTTTCGCCGCGTGCTGCGCCGCTACTACGAGGAGTGGAAGTTCCGCCACCCCACCGGCCGCGACTTCTTCGCCGTGGCCGAGCGGGTGAGCGGGCGCGACCTGGACTGGTTCCGCGCGAGCTGGGTGGAGCGCACGGACCGGCTGGACTACTCCGTCGCCTCCGCCTCCGCCACCCGCCTCGCGAGCGGCCGCTGGCAGACGCGCGTGGAGCTGGCGCGCACGGGCGACGCCTGGATGCCCGTCACCATCCGCGCGGGCGACGCGGAGCAGCGCGTCACCTCTCGCCTGCGCCGCCAGACGGTCCTGCTGACCTCGCGCGAGCGCCCCACGGAAGTCGTCGTCGACCCGCGCTGGATCGTGATTGACGCCGACCGGTCCAACAACCGGGCGCCGGTGCGGTGAGCTGGCTCCTGGTCGCGCTGGGGGGAGCGGCGGGCGCCGTGGCGCGCTTCGGCGTGTCGCAGGCGTTCGCCGCCCGCGACGGCTTCCCCTGGGCGACCTTTGGCATCAACGTGGCGGGCTCGCTCGCCCTCGGCCTCCTCATGGGCGCCTTCCCCTCGCCCGAGGAGGCGTGGCGTCTTCGCGCCCTCCTCGCCATCGGCTTCTGCGGCGGCTTCACGACCTTCAGCACCTTCAGCTACGAGACCGTCCTCCTCCTCCAGCGCGGCACCCCCCTTCCGGCGCTAGGATACGCGTTCGGCAGCGTGGCGGCCGGGGTGCTCGCCGCCTGGATCGGTCTGCGCCTGGCCTAACAGCAATCTCACACAGAGACACAGAGACACAGAGGAGAAAACAAGAAGTTCTTTCTCTGTGTCTCTGTGTCTCTGTGTGAGCCCTGCAGTTGCTGTTTTCCACGCCATCCAACCCATTTGCGATTGGCAGCATCCAACCCCTGTGAAGCCCTTTGCGTGATGATGCGCATCGGGGAAATTCATCCATAGAGGGAGGTTGGGATGCTGCGAAAGAACGTTTGCCTGCTGGCCGCGCTGCTCGCCCTGGGCACCGCGGCGGATGCAGCCGCCCAGACGCGCTGCTACGTCTGGCGCGACGGACGCCGCGTGGAATGCGAGCGCGACCGCGAAAGGGAACGCGAGCGCGAACGGGAGCGCCGCCGCGAGGCCGAGCGCCGCCGCGAACACGAGCGCGAGAGGAGCCGCACCATCATCGTGTGGGGCGGGCGCGGCGACCCCGCGCAGTTCGGCGTGCGCGGCGGCTACGACTTCGACGAGGACGTGGGCACCGCCGGCGCGCAGCTCCGCGTGCCGCTCGCGCCCGGGCTGGCGCTGGCGCCGAGCGCGGACGTCTTCTTCAACGACTCGCCCACCGAGTGGCAGATCAACGCCGACCTCCTGCTGCGCCCCGCGGCGCTCGGCGGGCTCTACGGCGGCGTCGGCGCGGCCTTCCTCAACCGCGACTTCGAGCTGGACGACGACAGCGACACCGAGGCCGGCCTCAACCTGATCCTGGGGCTGGAGAGCGGGCGCATCCGCAACACCAGCGTGCGCCCCTTCGTCGAGGGCCGCTGGACCCTGGTGGACCACTACGACGCCTTCCGCCTCACGGCCGGAATCAACGTGCCCATCTCCGGCTTTCGCTGACGCGGCCACGGCGCGGGAGATGAATCCCGTGGCGCGGGTGGCGACGTAGCACTTCCAGGCGGACGTCGCTTCCTGCACACCCGGTGAGAATGGACAGTTTGCACGGCGTGGCGCGAGGGATGCGGGGGAACCGGAGAAACATGCGGCTCCCCCCACCCCGAGTGCCCCGCTCGATGACCCTGAAGCCCCG
Organism: Longimicrobium sp.; assembly: GCA_036387335.1. Classification (NCBI taxonomy): domain Bacteria; kingdom Pseudomonadati; phylum Gemmatimonadota; class Longimicrobiia; order Longimicrobiales; family Longimicrobiaceae; genus Longimicrobium; species Longimicrobium sp. Next base: position 1,713 of record DASVTZ010000176.1, on the reverse strand, counting down.
TCCCGAAGAGGGCCCCGCGGCTGACCCGGAGACGGACCGTCTCCTGGTCGGCCGCGTCGTGCGCGGGGACGAGAGCGCGCTGGCAGCCCTTTATGACCGGTGGGTCGATCGCGTATATTCGATCGCGGCCCACCTGACGGGTGCCAGCGACGGTGCGGACGACGTGGTGGAGAAGGTGTTCTCGCAGATCTGGAAGGATGCGGCTCGATACGACGCGGAGCGGGGAAGCGTGGCGGCGTGGATCGTGACGATCACCCGCAGCCACGCCCTCACCGCCCGCCGCGCGGAGGGGAGGCGCCTGCGCCACAACGAGATGCGCAGCCAGTTCCTGCGCGACGAGGGGACGATCACGGCCGCCTCGCCGCTCCAGGAGCTGGAGGCGGGGGAGAACCGGGAGGCGGTGCACGAGGCGGTGCGCAGCCTTCCCGACGAGCAGGCGCGCGTGGTGCGGATGACCTTCTTCGAAGGGCTGAGCCAGGCCGAGATCGCGGAGCGGCTGGAGATTCCGCTCGGCACGGTGAAGACGCGGGTTCGGCTCGCCTTCGTGAAGCTCCGCAGGACTCTGGACGGCCTGCGCGGGAGGGCACAGTGAGCGGCATGGACGAGCACGCCGCCCTGCGCGCCGTCGTCGCGTCCGCGCGCCCGGAGACGTTGTCGGAGGAGCAGATCGAGCGGCTGCTGGCGCACGCCGGCGACTGCACCGACTGCTCCGCGGAGTTCTACGAGTTCGCCGCCACCGCCATCCTGGCGCAGACGCCGCCCGTCCGCTTCGACCCCGAGCGGTCGGCGCGGGTCAAGGAGCGCCTCCTCGCGCGCACCCGGGTCCGCGTGGACCCGGCCGCCCCGCCCGCGCCGGCCGCGAAGCGCCACTGGGCTCCGTACGGGAGCGGGTGGCTGGCCGCGGCTGCGATGGGGGTGGCGCTGATCACCCACCACGGCTTCCACGAGCCGCTCCGCGCGGGATGGCTGGTTGCGGCGGGCTTCGCCATCATCTCGCTGGGACTGGCGGTGTACGCGCGTTCGCAGACACAGCGTCTCGAGGAGCTGGAGCAGCGCCTCTCGGGGCGCGAGCACGAGCTGCCGGACCGCTGAAGATCGCCTTGGAAACGGGGGCACGGAGAGCGCTTCTCCGTGCCCCCGTTCGCGTGCATGGTTCCCCCCTCCGCCCGGACGGGTTAGATTCCCCGCCGTAACCGTAACCCGTTCTCAACAGCCCGCTTCCGGGAAGATGACGCAGCTTCTTCCGCTCGTCCGCGACGGCGTCGTGCGCGGCGCCTGCCCACACGACTGCCCCGACACCTGCGCCATGCTGGTGCACGTCAAGGATGGCCGCGCCGTGCGCGTGCAGGGCGACCCGGAGCACCCGGTGACGCAGGGCTTCCTCTGTACCAAGGTCAACCGCTACGTCGAGCGCACCTACCACGCGGACCGGCTCACCACGCCGCTGCGCCGCGTGGGTCCCAAGGGCGAGGGGCGCTTCGAGCCGGCCACCTGGGACGAGGCGCTGGACGACATCGCGCGGCGGCTGAACGAGATCCGCAACGGGCCGCACGGTCCGCAGGCGATCCTCCCCTACTCGTACGCGGGGACAATGGGGCTGGTGCAGGGCGGCTCCATCGACCGACGCTTCTTCCACCGCATCGGCGCGTCGCTGCTGGACCGCACCATCTGCGCGACGGCGGGGACGGAGGCGTGGAAGGTGACGTACGGCGA
>DASVTZ010000175.1 GCA_036387335.1 Longimicrobium sp. | reverse complement strand
GGCGGCGGGCGTGGCGTTCCACTCGGACGCGGTGCCGGCGCTGGGGCGGCTCCCCGTGCGCGCGGACCAGGTGCCGGCGGCGATGCTGTCGTTCAGCGCGCACAAGGTGGGTGGCCCCAAGGGGATCGGCGCCCTCTTCGTGCGCCGCGGCACCCGCCTCGCGCCGATGGTGCACGGCGGCGGCCAGGAGCGCGGCCTGCGCCCCGGCACCGAGGACGTGGCGGGCGCCCTCGCCTTCGCCGCCGGCGCGGAGGCCGCCGAGGCGGAGCGCGAGACGTCGATGCGGCGCCTGGGTGCTCTGCGCGACCGCCTGGAAGCCGGGCTGCGCGAGCGCGTCCCCGGCATCCAGGTCAACGGCGCGGGCGCGGAGCGGCTCGCGAACGTGAGCAACCTCTCGGTCCCCGGCGCGGACCCGGAGATGCTGTTGGTCGGGCTGGATCTGGAGGGGATCGCCGCGTCGTCCGGATCGGCGTGCTCCAGCGGCGCCGTCCAGCCCTCGCACGTCCTGCTGGCGATGGGGATTCCGCCCGAGCTGGCGGGGCCGTCGGTGCGATTTTCACTTGGGTGGGGTACGACGGAGGCGGAGGTGGAGCGGGTGCTGGAGGTGTTTCCGGCGGTGGTGGAGCGGGTGCGGTAGAGGGCCCTCACCCCCGGCTCGTTACACTCGCCTGCCCCCTTGTTTGATCAGTACAAGGTAGATTGTAGTACGTGATCAAGGTCCGAGGCGAGTTTTCCACGCGGTGCGAGGAGAGCACCTTGGTGCAGCTCCCCGCAGCAGCGTGTGGGAAACTCGGGCTGCTCGAGCTGAAGCCGGTTCCGCAGGATCACGGACGTTACGAGAGGGTCGGGCAGCTAGTTACCCCCTTGGTGGGAAACACCGTGGGAGAGCAGGAGCGTCCGACCCTTGTTTAGCCGAAGAGCCCGAACCGTTGCTTGGGGGAGAACCCCGAAATTCGCAAGGCTGGGCCAACGGGACATCAACTTTCGATGCAAGGGACGGATTCACAATGTCCGAGCTGTTCGCCGGGATCGACGTATCGAAGAAGCGCCTCGACATCGCCATTCGCGGAAGAGAGAGCCGGGGGTGGAGCGTCGCGTACGATGAACCGGGGGTCCGAGCCCTCGTCGGCACGCTGAAAGAGCTCGGTCCCACGCTCCTGATCCTGGAGGCGACCGGAGGACTGGAGACGCACCTCGTCGCAGAACTGGCTGCGGCGGGCATTCCACTGGCCGTCATCAACCCGCGTCAGTCCCGTGACTTCGCCCGCGCCACGGGTGAGCTGGCCAAGACGGACGCAATCGACGCCCGCATCCTTGCGCTGTTCGCGGAGCGGATCCGGCCGGAGGTCCGCCCACTGCCGGACTCGGATGCTCGCGATCTCGATGCTCTGATGACGCGCCGCCGGCAGCTGGTCGACATCCGAGTCGGTGAGTGCAATCGGCTCTATCAAGCGCCCTCCGCAGCCGTGCGGACCAGCATCGAGGAGCACGTCGCCTGGCTGGATGCCCGGATCGGTGCGGTCGAGGCGGAACTCCAGAGGCTGATCAAGGCCAGCCCCCTCTGGCGCGCAAAGGACAACCTTCTGCGCAGCGCACCAGGTGTGGGCCGGACTGTCTCCCTGACACTGCTGGCGGGCGTTCCCGAGCTCGGAACGCTGAACCGCCAGAAGATCGGCAAACTTGTCGGCGTCGCACCACTTAACCGCGACAGCGGAATTCTGCGGGGACAGCGCAGGATCTGGGGCGGCCGGTCAGACGTGCGTAACGTGCTGTACATGGGCACCTTGTCAGCCATACGCCACAACCCGGTGATTCGGGCGTTCTACGAACGTCTCGTGGCCCGAGGTAAGCTGAAGAAGGTTGCACTCGTCGCATGCATGAGGAAGCTCCTGACGATTCTCAACTGCATGCTCAGGGACAACACTCCGTGGAACGCCCAATTCGCCGCGGGCTGCGGATGACCTCAACACCGTTGCTCTCCCGATAACAGGAGAGGGCTGCTGGGGTGCCCCCCGGGAATGGGGCCAGTTAGAATGGGAGTCCACGAGGCCGGGAGGCCGAGGAGGACTTCACGATGCGGCAGAAGCACTTTACGGTGGAGCAGATCCTGGGGATGCTGCGGGAGGCGGAGGCGCTCCTCTCGGCCGGGCAGAAGACGGCCGATGTGTGCCGGCACCTGGGGATCGGCGAGTCGACGTACTACCGGTGGCGGGCGGAGTACGAGGGAGGCGAAGTCGATCAGGTACGCCGGCTCAAGGAGTTGGAGCAGGAGAATGCACGGCTGAAGCGGCTGGTGGCCGAGCAGGCGCTCGACATCAGCGTGCTGCGCGAGGTGGCGCGGGGAAACTTCTGAGCCCGGAGCGGAGACGTGCGGCGGTCACGCACGTGAAGGCGATGTTTGGACTCTCCGAGCGCCGGGCGTGCAGAGTGTTGGGGCAGAGCCGGAACACGCAGCAGCGGGTGCTGCGCCGGGGAGCGGGGGATGCGGAGCTGATGGAGCGGATGCGCGTCCTGGCGCTGCAGCATCCACGCTACGGCTACCGGATGATCCGCGGCCGTCTGATGGGCGAGGGGTGGCGGGTGAACCCGAAGCGGGTGTACCGCCTCTGGCGCGAGGCGGGGTTGAAGGTACGCCGGGTGGCGCGCAAGCGCCCTCGTCCGGGCGATGGGGCGAACGCCTGCCACGTGCGCAAGCCCGAGTACGCGCACCACGTATGGACCTACGACATCACGAGCGACGAGACGGCGGAGGGGCGGGGCCTGAAGTTCCTGGTGGTCATCGACGAGTTCACGCGGAGGTGCCTCGCCATCGAGGTGGGGCGGAGCATGACGTCGAAGCAGGTGCTGCGCGTGCTGGAGGAGCAGGTGCGGGTCCACGGGGCTCCGGGTGCCATGCGCAGCGACAACGGGCCGGAGTTCATCGCGAAGCGCGTGAAGGCGTGGCTGGAGCAGAGCGGTGTCGAGACGCTCTACATCGAGCCGGGGAGCCCCTGGCAGAACGGATACGTGGAGAGCTTCAACAGCCGCTTCGAGGAAGAGTTTCTGAGCCAGGAGCTCTTCCGCGGGCGCGAGGAGGCAGCGGGACTGGCGGAGCGGTACCGGGTCGAGTACAACGAAGTGCGCCCCCACAGCTCACTGGGGTACAAAACGCCAGCGCGCTATGCAGCCGAGTGTGCAATCCCCAACGTGGCCTCCGCGCCTGCGGCGCTACGACCTTCGCCGACACCCCCGAATGGGGAACGGAAGAAGAAGAAGGAAACACCAACAGCTCTCCCGTTCTAACTGGCCCCGCTGGCGGGGGCAGACCACTGCCGCCCTCGCCGTTATCGAGAGAGGGGGCGGAATCGCGATGGCCCCCGCAGGGGCGCGATTCATCGCGCCCGTGCCACGCGCTGCTCCGCCGCCCGCCCCCACACACCAATGCCGTAGGGGCAGACCTGCGTGTCTGCCCGCCGCCCGCCCCACCTCGATCTGCGCTTCTGTGCACCAAACCCGTAGGGGCGGCCCCGCGTGGCCGCCCGTGCCCGCCGCCTCACCGCCGCCCGCTGCACGCACCCCTCGCCCGCCATCACGCCGCCGGGTACGTCCCCGTTTGACGCTCCGCACCCGCCCGCCTACCTTGTCGCGCTCGCCCCCGACGACCCCCCGGACACCGGTTCCCCGATGCACATCATTCGCGCGCCGCGCGTCACTCTGATCGCGCGCCAGCAATTCATCCCGCCGCCGCACATCCGCTGGGAGAGCGA
>DASVTZ010000174.1 GCA_036387335.1 Longimicrobium sp. | reverse complement strand
CGGCGGCGAAGCGCTGCTGCGCGAGATGATGGCCGCCTTCCCCCTCTTCCACGACCTCGTGCGCAACGTGGAGATGGGGATGGCCAAGGCCGACCTCTCCATCGCCCACCGCTACTCCGAGCTGGTGCCGGACGCGGAGCTGCGGAACCGCGTCTTCACCCTCGTCGCCGACGAGTTCGAGCGCACCCGCCGCATGATCCTGCTCGCCACCGGCCAGACGCGGCTCCTGGAGGAGAACCCGGTCCTCGCGCGCTCCATCCGCCTGCGCAACCCGTACGTCGACCCGATGTCGCTCATCCAGGTCGGCCTCCTGCGCCGCAAGCGCGCCGGCGAGGAGAGCGACGAGCTGAACTACGCGCTGGCGGGAACGATCAACGGGATCTCGGCGGGGCTGCGGAACACGGGGTGAGGGGGCCCTCACCCCCGCTCGTTCCTCGCTGCCCCCTCTCCCGATAACAGGAGAGGGCTCCGCCCTCGCCGTTATCGAGAGAGGGGGCGGAGGTTGGTGCTGCGCAGAGGGCCCCCTCCCCCCGACCCCCTCCCCCGCCTGCGGGGGCGCAGGGCGGGTGAGGGGGAGAACTCCGTGCCTACCGCGGATGCCTGGTAGGGGCGCGATTCATCGCGCCCGTGCCCGACGCTGCACCGCAACCTGCGGCGCGCGAGACCGCTTCAGCGGTCTTCCCGTGGTTCCAGCCGGGGGCTTCAGCCCCCGGTTTCCCGCGGTTGTTGCAGCGGTTTCAACCGCCGGGATCGATCACCTCCCTCAGAACAGCGTCACCCCCACCAGCACGTGGTTGCGCTCCAGATCCGGGCTCTGGTCGTTCGAGGCGGAGTCGCTCATGCGGCGGTACTGCGCGTCGATGCCGAACATCCGGGTCAGCTGCAGGCGCAGGCCGACCTGGAAGCCGAGCTGCGTGCGGCTGTCCTCGATCTCCGGCGTCGCGTCGCCGAGGTCGTCGTAGGTGTAGCGCCCGAGCCCCGCGTGCACCCCGGCGTACGGCGTGATGGGGATCGCCGGCAGGTCCAGGAAGTAGTTCGCCTCGGCCAGCATCCCGAAGCTCTGCGTCTCCACGTCCGCCTCACGCGCGCGTCCGTTGGCGTACGCGCTCACGCCGATGCCGATCTTCATCGGCAGCACCACCTCCGCGCCGATCGAGAAGCCGTCCTCCGAGGGGGTCTCCTGGTCGCGGTCGGCGCCCTTGGCGGTGCTCTCGTTGAAGAGGAAGTGCCCCTTCAGCGCGAAGCCGGTCTGCGCGTTCACGGGCGCGGCGGCGGCGGTCAGCGCCACCGCTGCAAATAGCGGAATCAGTCTGCGCATGGTCTCTGTGGTCGATGGTTGAGTCGGCGGGGACGACGCCCCACCCGTAATGACGCATCGTCATTTACAGCCCTCTGCGCCACCCCGCAAGCACGGCGCCACTACGCCGCCGGGCAGCTTGTGCAGAGTAAAGGAAAAAGTATATAGTTCGAGTCATGGAACGCAGCGAGCTCATCCAGGCACTCGAGCGGCTCGGAACGCTCTGCGCCCCCGGCACGGAGATCGTGCTGGCGGGCGGCGCCGCGCTGATCCTGGCCGGGTACATCGACCGCGGCACCGAGGACGGCGACGTGATCCACTCCACCCCCAAGCTGGCCGACCTGGAAGACGTGCTCGCGCTCGTGGCGGAGGAGCGCGACCTTCCGGCTGCGTGGCTCAACGATGGCGTGAAGGCGTGGGCCGACGTGCTTCCGCCTGACTTCCTGGACCGGCTGGAGGAGGTCGGGGTGTTCGCCAACCTCTGCGTCAGGAGGCTGGGACGGCTCGATCTGCTGGTGATGAAGTGCTTCGCGCTGCGTGCCCAGGACCTCGACGACATCTCGGCGATGGCCCCGGTGGAGGAGGAGATCGCGTTCGTCCGCGGGCAGCTCGGCCGCATCGCCCGTACCCGGCCCGACCGCGCGCTCCGCATGCAGCTCTACCTGGACGCGTGAACATGGACGCGCAGATGGAGATCCAGCACCTCTCCGCCGAGTGGAAGCGTGTCGGCGCGGGGTTCTCGGTTCCGCTGGCGGCGTACCCGGTCGACATCGAGTCGCTGATCGGGCGCACGGCGGGTCTGGCGCCGGCCGATCACCGGCTCTTCTTCGTCGCGGCGAGCTGGATCGGTGTGCACCACACGCTGGTGGACGTGCGGCGCCTCGGGCGGATCGTGGAAAAGCTCGGTGAGGTCGGTTCGGCGGTGGCGGGAGCGATGCTCGCGGTGGCGAACGAGGTCGCCGCGTCGGATCGCCTGGTGGCGGCGCAGCGGTACTGCAGGCCGCTCGATGAGCCGCGGGTGCTCTTCGACAGGATCGCGGAGAATCCGGTCCTCGCCGCTTTCGCGCGCGAGCAGTCGCTCCCGATCTTTTCGCGCTGGGGGCTCTGGCACGATGAGGTCAGCCTTAAAACCGCGGCCATCCGCCCGATCCGCTGGATACTGAAGCACTGCCCGGAGCTGCGGGTTCGCGCACTGATCGGTGCGTCCCTGGAGGGGCAGGTCGTAGAGGCGTTGCGCGAAAAGCCCCGCAGCATCGCGGAGCTCGCCCGCGTCACGGGCGCTACGTACGCCGCCACGCACGAGGCCGTCACACGCCTTTACGCGCGGGGACTCGCGGAATCCGTGCGCTCGGGAGCGAAGAGCGCCGTCGTCCTGCCGCGGCGGATCGCGACGTGGCTCGATGCGTACCCGCCGGCGCTGACTGGGACCCGCCCAGCCGAAGACAGCCCTACTTCTCCGCCGGAAGCCGCAGCGTAAAGGTGCTCCCCGCACCGGGCGCGCTGGTGACGTCCAGCTCGCCGCCCATGGCGCGGGCGAGATCGCGGCTGATGGCGAGGCCCAGGCCCACCCCCTCGCGCGGGTTGCTGAGGCGGCGGTCCACCTGGATGAAGGGGTCGAAGATGTTCTGCTGCTGCTCCGGCGCGATCCCCGGCCCGTTGTCGCGCACGCGGATCGCCACGCGCGCGCCATCCGCCTCGCACCCCAGCCTGATCCACCCCCCGGCGGGCGTGAACTTGACCGCGTTCGCCACCAGGTTCAGCACGATCTGCCGCGCCCGCTCGCGGTCCGCCAGCACGCGGAGCGACGCGTCGCAATCCTCAATGGAAAGCTCGATCCTCTTCGCTTGGGCCAGCGGCGCCACGAGCGGCTCGACGCTGGTGAGGATCTCGCGCGCGGCGAGCGGCCGCACGTCCAGCTCGATCTGCCCCGCCTCCACCTTGGCGAAGGCGAGTACGTCGTTGATCAGGGTGAGAAGGTGCTGCTGGCTCGCCTTGACCCGCGCGAGCGCCGCGTGCTGCGCCGGCGTCACCGAGCCGTGGATCCCCATGTCCACCAGGTCCACGTAGCCGCCGATGGCGTTGAGCGGAGTGCGCAGCTCGTGGCTCATCGACGCCAGGAAGTCCGCCTTGGCGCGGTTCGCCGTCTCCGCCTCGGCGCGCGCGGCCTCGGACTCGGCGCGCGCCCGCTCGCTCTCCCGCAGCAGCCGCTCCACCTCGCGCCGGGCAAGGACCTGCTCGGTGACGTCGGTGCCGTGCGCGATGATGCCGGAGCGGGTGCCGTCCGCCTCCAGCAGCGGAAGGTAGGAGAAGTCCAGGTACCGCTCCTCGGGCGCGCCGCCGGGCGAGCGGGCGAGCTGGATGGGGATCTCGCGCCCGATGTGTGGCTCGCCGCTCTCCAGCACGTGGTCGAGGAGCGCCACGAACCCCTGCTCCACGACCTCGGGGAGCGCCTCGCGCACCGGCTTCCCCATCAGCTCGCGGTGGCCCACGACTCCGTAGTACGCGTCGTTGGCCAGCTCGAAGACGTGGTCGGGCCCGCGCAGCACGGCCAGGAAGGCGGGGGCGCGCTGGAAGACGTATTCCAGCCGCGCGCGCTCCACGCGCAGCTCCTCGAAGAGGCGGTCGCGCTCCGCCTGCAGGGCGCGGGCGCGTACCTGGCGCGTCGTCTCGTAGCAATTGATCAGCGCCGCGCCGATCTCCCCCGACTCCACCACGATGGGGCTGTACGAGAAGGTGAAGTACGCGTCCTCCACGTCGCCGTGGCGCTCCACGCGCAGGAGGAGGTCCTCGAAGTACACCGTCTCGCCCTGGAAGACGCGCTCGAAGAGGGGGGCGATCTCCCCGCTGATCTCGGCCCAGCTCCAGAGCACCGAGCGACCCAGCCCCGCCGGGTGCTTGTCGCCCATGATGACGCGGTAGCTGTCGTTGTAGATCTGGAGCAGGTCCGGCCCCCAGCAGAGGTTCATCGCGATCCCCTGCCGCAGCACCAGCCCCGCCGCCGTCTTCAGGCTCTCCGGCCACTCCTCCACGGGCCCCAGCGGCGACGCCGCCCAGTCCTTGCCCCGGCACAGCGGCCCCATCTCGCCCGCGGCGGGAAAGAGCGTGTCGTGGATGCGTTCGCGCGTCGTGGCGGAGATCGGAGAGTGCATGTGCGTGATGTGGAGATCGTCCTTCGCGAGCTTGGCGCGCCGGGGCAACGCACAAAGCTCGCCTGCGCCCCTGCCGCGCCGGACGATAGACACGGCACCACGCCGGGCGTAACGTTGGAAAGGCGTCCGTCCCCGGGCGGCTCGCACGTTCTTGTACATCCCGGCCGATTCGCCGGGCGCGCGGCAATCACCCAGGCAGGCCGAGACATGCTCAACAAGATTTCGTCGTTCGCCGCGGCCGCGGCGCTCTCCCTTTCCCTCACCGGCTGTGACGCGATCTTCGACAACGATCCGGGCGAGCCGAAGTTCGCGTCGGTCAGCGTGGGGTCGGAGGCCGCGCACAGCTGCGCCCTCACCACCGGCGGCGAGGCATACTGCTGGGGCGGACTCAACTCGGCCGGCGAGCTCGGCAACGGGACCGTGCGTGCGCCCAACGCGACGCTGTCGCCAGACACCACCGCGCAGCGGCGGGTGACCGGCGACGTGCGATTTCGCACCATCGCCGTGGGAACCGCGTACACCTGCGGCACCACCGCCGAGGCCGCCGTCTACTGCTGGGGAGTGAATCAGGCGATCAACGCGACCGGCCCCGTCAACCAGGGCACGCCCACCCCCACCCTCCTCGCCGGCGCGCGGTGGTCGGCGGTGAGCGCCGGCACGGCGGGCCCATGCGGGATCGTTCCGGAAGGCGGGGCGACGTGCGGCGCGCGCTCGGCGGACGGATACGGCTTCGTGGCCATCGCGTCGGCCCCGCGCTTCGACAGCTTCAGCCACTATCAGACGATCGTGACCTCCGGGGGGCCGGCCACCAAGCCCACCTTCCGGCTCTATCAGCACCAGTGCGCCATCAGCGACGGCTCCGTCTACTGCTGGGGCGAAAATGGGGCGGGCGAGCTGGGAAACGGCACGCAGATCGCCGCCGCCGCGCCCACCCGCATCGCCTCGCCGCTGCAGTTCACGCGCGTGGGAACCGGCTCGTTCCATAGCTGCGCGCTCGCGGCCGATGGCAGCGCCTGGTGCTGGGGCGCGGGAACTTCCGGGGCGCTGGGCAACGGCGGAGCAACGGGGAGCACGACGCCGGTGCAGGTGACCGGCGGCCTGCGGTTCAAGACGCTGAGCGTCGGATGGTACCATAGCTGCGCGGTGGCCACGGACGGGACGGCGTACTGCTGGGGATTGAACACCGCGGGCCAGCTCGGCAGCCCCGCCACGGCTGAGCGCTACACGCCCTTTCCCTCCCCCGTAGGCGGAGGGCTTCGGTGGAAGGAGGTCAGCGCGGCGGCGCGGCACACGTGCGGCATCACCACCGATTCGCGGCTGTACTGCTGGGGGACGAACGAGTTCGGCCAGCTTGGCGACGGCACCACCGTCTCCACCAGCACGCCGGTGCCGGTGCGCATCGAAAGCTGACGCGCGGCCATCCCGGCGCCAGAACACCCCCGGCTCTCGCGCGAGTGCCGGGGGTGTTCCGTGCTTGCCACGTTTGGTGTCGCCTGGCCGGCACCCGCCCTCAGCGGACGAGCACCACGATGTTCGCCTGCACGCTCCAGCGGACCCCGTTCGCGTCGAGGGTGAACGGCGGCGAGGTCACGGTCGACCCGTTCCCTAGCGGGCGCCCCTGCAGCTGGTACCGGTCCGACCCCGTATGCCCGCGGAAGCGCAGCGTCGTCGTCGCGTTCGCCGCCACCCGGCCGAGCAAGCGCCGTGAGCCCCCGATGCCGAGCAGATACACCGTCCGGTCGTACGAGGGGACGGAATTGTTCACCACCTCGATCTCGACGGTCGGCGCATCTTCGCCCTCGCTGCCCTCACGCGCGGACGAGGTCGTAGCGCACGCGCCCGCCGCCACCGCTAAGGCGAGCACTGCCGAAGAACGGCGGAGTAGGGCGAGCAGCTTCATGCAGGCCTCCGGGTCGGCGTTGTGGTCCCGTCGTGAGTGGTCCAACATGCTCCGAACCGCGTGAGGGCGCAACGCGGATCGGCGAAGGACGGTATCGGCCCACCGACAATGGCGTTGACACTATTATCAGAGCACCGGTACATTCTACGGTGCTAACGTGGTTTTCGTCCGACGGAGGGGGGGTGCAGGATGTCCATAGTTCCAGCGGAGGCGCGGCCAGTGGACGCGGAGACGCGCATGCGCGATGCGTTCGAGACGCGCATGAACCGCATCGTCCAGAACGTGGCCCGGAACGCGGAGATCTCCGTAATCGCGTCCGTGCTGGCGGAACAGAGCTCGTTGGGTGCCGTGGCGGAGACACTGTCGCATGCCCTGGTGCTCGACGCGCCCGGCGATCCGCTCGCGGCCGCGCGCGTGCGGGGTGTGGCCGCGCGGGAGCGGCTCATCGAAAAGGCCGGCGGGATGCTGCGGATCAGCGAGGTCGCGGAGCGGATGGGCGTGAGCCGAGCCGCGATCCACGCCCGCCGGGTGCGCGGGACGCTCCTGGCCGTCCCGCGTCCCAACGGCGAGGAGGTCTACCCCGCCTGCCAGTTCACCGAGGATGGCGTTCCGCGCGGGCTGGGCCAGTTCCTCGCCGCCTTTACCGAGGCGAGCCCCTGGGCGAAGCTGAGCGTGCTCCTGGCGCCCTCCCGGCTCCACGGCGGACGGAGCGCGCTCGACCTGCTTCGGGACGGCGAGGTGGACGCCGCGGTCGGAATCGCCGCCCGGCACGGCGAGCACCTGGGATGACGAGCGGCGCGTCCCTCCCCGGGCCGCCGCCCCTGCCACCCGCGGATCTGAGCCACCGCCCGCTCGCGATCGGCGAGATCCCCGCCGGCTCCATCCTGTGCCGCATCCACCGCACCGCCGCCGGCGCGCTCTACTTCAGCCCGCGGACCGATCCCCGGCTGCGCGGGCGATGGGACGCCCCGGATGATG
>DASVTZ010000173.1 GCA_036387335.1 Longimicrobium sp. | reverse complement strand
CGCGGCGTCGCTGTCGCCGCGGCGGCCCAGCTCGCCGCGGATGCGTGTGGCCAGCTCGTCGGCATCGCGGCGGGTGGCGGCGCGGGGGTAGCGGGTGCGCTGCGCGTCCAGGGCGCCCAGCGCCGTGCGCAGCTCCGTGGGCGAGCCCGTGCGGTAGCGGGAAAAGGCTTCCCAGTACAGCGCGTCGGGCGTGTAGCGCGAGCTGGGGTGCTCCTGCCGGATGCGCTGGAAGAGGCGCGCGGCGGCGGAGTACTCGCGGCGGTTGAGGGCCTCGCGGGCGGCGCGGTACAGCTCGTTCGCGGGGTCCTGCTGCCAGCGCGCGGCCGGCGGCAGCTCGGGGCCCGCCATCGCCAGCACCGTCCCGCCCGCCAGCTGCTGCGCGGGGAGCGGCGCGCCGGCGAACGCCAGGGCGACGGCCAGCAAAGGTGTCCGGATCATCACGATTCTCCCAGAGAGGTTGAAGCCGCGGCGGGGACCACGGCGCGCATGCGGGGAAGTACGCCGCTCTCGTCGATGGCGTCGCGCGCGAGGTCGACCTCGGCGCGGTCGCTGCGGAGCTGGGCGATCTGCACCAGCACCAGCTCCAGGTCCTGGAGGAGGCGCTGGAGCCGCGGGTCGTCCGCGGCGGGGGAGTCCAGCAGCAGCCGGGTGTTCGACAGCAGGTCGTCCGCCCAGTGCGTCACCAGCGCCTGCGTCTGCGCGTCCGCGGACGAGTGCTGGAAGGAGGTGAGGAGCGCCCGCGAGCGGCTCAGGTGCTCCACCGCCGCCACGCGGTACGGGTCCGTGCCCGGCGCGGGGGCCGCGGCCGCTACCTCCGCCGGTGCGGATCCCTGGGGAAGCGTCCGCCCGATGCCGATCCCCAGCGCCAGCACGGCCGCCAGCCCCATCACCCAGCGCAGCGGCGGGCGGGTGCGGCGGCGGGCGGCCAGCTCGTCCGCGGGCGCCAGCTCCACCCGAGGGTGCCCGATGCGCGCCGCCACTTCCGGCCAGAGCGGGCGCGCGGGCGGCGTGTCGCGCAGGGCGCCTGCGTGCAGCGTCACGCGGCGCAGCTCGCCCAGCACCCGGCGGCAGCCCAGGCATTCGCGCAGGTGGGCGTCCAGCTCCGCGCGCTCAGCCGGCGCGAGCTCGTCGTCCAAGTACTCGGAAAGGCGGTCGGTCCAGGGGTCGTGCATCATTTTATCCTTCAGGTCAGGTGCTCGCGGAGGATCATCCGGGCCCGGTGAAGCTGGCTCTTGGACGTCCCCACGCTCACGTTCAGCATCTCGGCGATCTCTTCGTGCCGGTAACCTTCCACGTCAAAGAGCACGAAGATCTGCCGTGCCCCGTCCGGGAGGTGCTTGATCGCCCTCTCGAAGTCCATCTTCAGCTCCGGCGCGACGGGGCGGGCGGCGATGGTATCCAACGCCTCGGCTCCTCCATCGCGCCCGTGCCGCACGCTTCGCGACGTGCGCCGCGCCAGGATCAGGTTCACCGCGAGCCGGTGGAGCCAGGTGCCGAACGCCGCCTCGCCGCGAAAGGTGCGCAGCTTCTCCCAGGCGCGGACGAAGACGTCCTGCGTCACCTCGTCGGCGTCGTCGTCGCCGATCATGCGGCACGCCAGGGTGTGCACGCGCGCCACGTGGTCGCGGTACAGCCGCCCGAAGGCGTGGGCGTCGCCCGCCGCGGCGAGCGCGGCGTCTCCCGTGGGAGGGGGTTGCAGTTCCTGGATCAGCGGAGTGGCTCCGGGTCGTCGACGTCCGTTCCTGCTCGCACATCGTTGGACATCGGGATGGCCCACAAGGTTGGAAGCGGATCAAACCATCCGCCGTCGGCCCGCATCAGAGTGTGTGAACGTCTTCTCCCGACTGCCGACTCCACCCTACGAACACGGCGAAACCCGACATGCGCATCCTGCTTGCTACGTTGACGGCCACGATGGTGATGGGCACCCTTCCCCTTGCCGCGCAGCGCGACGACTTCCGCTGGAGCGGGCGCGTGGCGCAGGGCAAGGAGATCGAGGTGGTGGGCGTGGTGGGCGACATCCGCGCCCTTCCGGCCAGCGGCGGCCAGGTGGAAGTCGTCGCGGAGATGCGCGAGGGGCGCGTTCCCGTCCGCGTGGTGGAGCACGAGGATGGCGTGACGCTCTGCGTCGTCTATCCCAACCAGCGTCCCAGCAGCGACAGAGGCCGCGGCAACGGCCGGTGCGGGATGACGGGGAACGTGGGCAACGATCCGCCGCGCGTGGACTTCACGGTTCGCGTCCCCGCCGGCGTGCGCTTCGCCGGCCGCAGCGTGACGGGCGACGTGCACGCCCGGGGCCTGCGCGGTGCCGTGCACGCCAGCACCGTCTCCGGCGGCGTGGACGTGGAGACCAGCGAGGAGGCCGAGGCCAGCACGGTGAGCGGCGACGTGCGCGTCGCCATGGGGCGCTTGCCGCGGAGCGGGTCGCTGCGCTTCAACACGGTCAGCGGCAGCGTGCGCCTCACCCTCCCCTCCGACGCCGGGGCCGAGCTCCGCGTGAACACCGTCAGCGGCGACGTCGACAGCGACTTCGAGCTGCGCATGAACTCGCGCGAGAACCGGGGCCGCTCGTTCGTCCGCGTCGGCCACAACATCCACGCCACCATCGGCCGCGGCGGCCCCGAAATCGAGATCCACACCGTGAGCGGGGATGTGGAGCTGGAGCGGGGGCGATAGGGGAAGTGCGTGAGTGCGTGAGTGCGTGCCGACCGTGACAGAGGGCAGGGGATCGTCACCCTGACTTTGTCATCCTGAGAGAGCCGCCCCACATGCGTTCGCCGCGGCTCAGTCCTTGGGCGGCGAACGAAGGATCTAGCCGGCGCCGGGCCGGGGTTCGCGCAGACACACAGATCCCCCGGAACGCGCAGTAGATCCTTCGCTCCGCGCCACAGATTGGCGAGGGGGAGAGGGCGGAGCGGCGCGTCGCTCAGGATGACAGGAAAGGTGGAGAATGCGCGAACGCCCCGCCGGATCTCCGGCGGGGCGTGTTGTGTCAGCAACCTGAGGTGCGCCGGTAGGATGTACTCGGTGCGAACCAGAGAATCCTTGCGCGTATGGCCGGTATGTGACATCGTACCTTCCAAACCGAATCAAATCCGAAATCGTAAAAACGGACGCAGCAGCCATGCGGAACAGCACACCAATAGAGTGGACGGATTCCACCTGGAACCCCACCACCGGCTGCACCCAGGTAAGCGCCGGCTGCGACCACTGTTATGCACTCGTCCTGGCGCGGACTCGCCTTGCGGACGGATATCTGAAGCGCCTTCCTGTCGTGCAGTCGGAGGTCAACATCCGGGATCCGTTCGCCGTGAGAGTCTGGGAGGAGCGATTGACGCAGCCGGCGCGTTGGACTGACGCGAGGCGTATATTCGTCAACTCGATGTCGGACCTTTTCCATCGGGATATCCCCGAGTCCTTCGTGCGTCGCGTTTTCGAGGTGATGCTTAGGGTTGACCGGCACATTTACCAGGTACTAACAAAGCGTCCTGGACGCGCCGTGCGTTTCTTTGAACGAAACCAGGATCTCTTCCCAGAGGGCTGCGTCCCAGCGCACATCTGGATCGGGACTTCGGTCGAGAACCAGGAAGCGGCATACCGAGTGGGGCATCTGCGGAGCCTTCCTGCGACGGTGCGGTTTCTCTCATGCGAGCCGCTCCTTGGCCCACTCAGTTTGGATCTGAATGGCATCCACTGGGTGATTGCTGGCGGAGAGAGCGGTGCCGACTTCCGGCCGATCGATCTGGAGTGGGCGCGCTCGATTCGCGAACAGTGCCTCGAAGTCGGGGTTGCCTTCTTCTTCAAACAAGTTGGTGGGCGGACGCCGAAATCAGGCGGCCGGATGCTGGATGGCGAGATCTACGATGGTTACCCCGACCTTGCTGCAATCACGGCCCAGCCCGGCGAACTGGTGGAAATCGCAGTGTGATAGACCTCCTTCCCGCAACGAGACCGGCTTCGCCCAGGCGCTGGAGGACCGCCGGAAATTGCATCGGAAAGATAGCTGTCTGCTCGAGAAGGTAGCGCTTGACGGTGTCCGTCCGGCGATCCTTCTCCTCCGTCCAGCGGACCTCGCAGCCGGCGAAGTGGCTGGATAGTTCACGTACGACGGCATCTTCGTTCCCGCGGAGTTCCGCTCGGATTAACTCTGTGGACTCGTCCGGGAGGCTCGTGCTTCGGAGCGCACTGTCCATCGCCTCCTTCATCGTGCGAAGCCCCACTGCGCTCTTCGTGGCGTACACGAGCTGGTAGACGCGCTGGCTCGATGCGTCCCGTACAGGCAGGGCAAGGACGTATCTTGCGCCTGCATCGACCAGCGTGCGCATGTACCGCCGCACGAGCCACTCTCGGCGCGCGTGCTCCGGCACGAGCGCCGCCTCTTTTAGCGTACCTGGGCCGAGCGCTTCGGATAGGATCCTGTCCGAAGCGTCCTGTGTCGATCGTAGGGCGCGCTGACTCCGTTCCGCGGCAGCGCGAGATCGGTCGACATCCTCCTCGACGAACTCGGGGAACAACGAGGGGGCGGCACGGAGTACTTCCTCCTCCGCATCGGGGTCTCTTCCCTCCGCCATGAGCACGGCGTGCAGACGGTTGGCGCCCACGTCGGCGAACAACGCAAAGACCTCGTTCTGCGGCCCACGTAGGAGTTGGGGCAGCAGGTCCTCGAGCAGACCTTCGACCCCGAACGGATCGAGAAAGAACAGGGCCGGCTTGTCTCCGATGTGCTTCGCGAAATTGTCGATACGCTCGACCAGGGTGCCGCATCGGACGACAGCGATTTTGCGTTCGGTGAACGGACGCATGACCTCTTGAAGGCGCGCGCAACGGACCGCATCCTTCTCGATGGCCAAAATCCGCATCACACCATGGCCATCATGCTCAAACGGCTCGGCGAGCTTGGCGGCGATCAGCGGCGAACCGGGATTTCCTTTTCTGTCGGACCCTTCTCCCGCGAAAGCATCCACGAACCAGACCTCGCCACGGAGCTTCCGGAGCTTCGCAGCCCATGCACCTACGTACTTACGCAGAACGAGGTGCTTCAACAGGGTGTGGTCCTGGAACTCATCGAAGTGACGATCTCCGGCTCGGCTCATACGAAGCCCTCGCTGGTCTGGACGCAGGTGCCGATGTACTTACGGTATATCTTCGGCAAGCGCTCTGATTGGCGCAAGGCCTCCGTGAAGTTGACGGAGCGGACCGGCGATCCCTGACTACCCTTTTAGTCACCTGACTAAGATGTTAGTCACTCCCTTGCGCCGGACTGGCGGCGGGTTGTGCTCTGGCTACAACACCAGGGTTGGCGTGCTCGCTTCGTGCTACTTTCTCGAAAAGAACGCATCACACGCAGAGACGCAGAGGGGAACCGCAAGGCACAGAAGATTTCTTTCTGATTCTCTTGCGGTTCCCCTCTGCGTCTCTGTGTGAGGCCGTTGTTGTTCAGGCTTTCAGCTTCTCCAGGTACTGCTTGCGGAACTTGCTCACCTTGGGCGCGATCACCACCTGGCAATAGCCCTGGTACGGGTTGCGGCGGAAGTAGTCGTCGTGGTACGACTCGGCCGGATAGAACTCGGTGAACTCCGTCACCTCGGTCACGATGGGCGCGCCCCAGAGCTGGCGGTCGTTGACGTCGCGGATGACCTCCTCCGCGACGGCCTTCTGCTCCGGCGAGTGGTAGAAGACGGCCGACCGATACTGCGGGCCCACGTCCGCGCCCTGCCGGTTGGGGGTGGTGGGGTCGTGGACGGTGAAGAACACCTCCAGCAGCTCCCGGAAGCTGACCACCGATGGATCGAAGGTCACCTGCACCACCTCGGCGTGCCCGGTGCCCTTGCCGCACACCTCCTCGTACGTGGGGTTGGGAACGTGGCCGCCGGAATAGCCGGACTGCACCTTTTCAACCCCGCGAAGATCCTGAAATACGGCCTCGGTGCACCAGAAGCACCCGCCGCCCAAAGTCGCCACTTCCCTGTCGTTCGCCATACGGGCTCCAGCGTTCGGTTCGATGTAGGCGCACGATGCGCCTCCCTTGCTACGCCGCAGCGCGCCGGTCGTTCACCCCTTCCCCTCGTCCGGGTCGTGCGCCATCTCGTCGATCGCGACGGCGATGGCCAGGATCAGCGCGTCGTCCTCGCCGGCCGCGGTCTCCACGCCGTAGGTGTCGCGGATGGTGAACCAGTGCTTGGACACGCGCCCCACCACGTCGTCGCCGCGGCGGATCTCGTACTCGTGCTCCAGGATGTTGCCCACGGCCACCATGTCCTCGCCGCCCTCCACGTCGATGCCGAACTTGTCGCGGAAGGGCGAGATGAGCGCCTTGCGGATGGTGGCGATGGTCTCGCCGCCGCGCAGGATCTTCATGCTGTCGCGGATCGCCAGCTTCACCTCGCGCACGGTGGCGACCTCGTTCCCCGCGCGGTCCTCGATGACGAAGGTCTCGCGGATCCTCATCACCTTGCCGTCCACGGTGTAGACGGTGTTCCCCTGGTCGTCCTCGATGGTGAAGTCTTCGCCGATCGAGATCAGCCGCTGCTTGAGCTTGTAGCGCGCCATGTGAGCCCCCCGCTCCCGTGTGTGCCCGGCGCTGTCGCCGGAGGCGCATCCCGGGGGCAAGCTCCGAGCCGCGCCGCGTGCGCATCGCCGGAAGCCGTCACGGATCCGCGGCGATGCGCGTTGTTCGGATCGGCCGCGCACACCCCCGCCAACCTGCGCGAGCAAACCTCACCAGAGAGATCGAACGAGAATGTGGAGCAAGGTATTTCGCGCCGCGCGGCTGGGTGTGGCGGCGCTGCTGGTGTCCTCGCTGGGCGGGTGCCTCTGGTGGACGCTGACCGAGACCACCGACAACCGCACCATCCGCTTCGACGGCATCGTCACGCGGGCGGACGGCACTCCCGTGTCCGGTGCGACGGTGGAGATCGTGGATGGGTTCGGCTACTTCGCGCAGACCCCGCCACCGGAGAACGCGGCTCCGTGCAGCGGCGAGGTGACCGGGAGGTCGTACTACTCCTACACCGACCCCCAGGGGCGATACCGGGTGGAGGAGCTTCACGAGCGCGGCGAAGACGGCCCGTGCGTCAAGGTGCAGGTGACGCCGCTCGGGATCAGTGGGCTCGCACCGGCGGCGGTGAAGGGCGAGTCGAGCACCTACACGCAGCCGGGCTCCAACCGGTCGCTCCTTCACCGGCGGGTGGACGTGGTGCTGCATCCCGCGCCCGCGCGGTAAGCCGGCTCGATCGTGACGACACAGCGGGGGCGCTCCACGGCCGGAGCGCCCCCGCTTTCGGCTCAACTCGCTCTCACGCGAGAACCGGCGCGGCGGGCGGCATGAGAATCTTGCAGGCGCTGGCTCTTCAGCCCTTAATAGGGGTGCGGCTCGCATTCACCCCACGAAGGAGCGCCATGAAAAGCTACGCCCTGTGCTTCCCGTTCGCGTTCGCGGTGGTCGCGTTCCTGCCCCAGCCCACCACCGTGGATCTGTACGCGGCCCGCGACGGCACGCTCGCGCGCGGCACCGCCTTCGTGGCCGGCGAGACCGTGGTGCTCCGGGTGGAAAACAACACCGCGGGCACCATCCACTACAGGTCCGACCCACGCCAGCGAGAGGTGTCCCGCGGTGAAGACCTGTCGGTACAGGGCAACGACGGAGGGCGGTGGACCAACGCGGTGCAGCGTGCGTACATCGACGAGTCGCCGGTGCGGTGCATCGAGCTGCGCCCCGGGATGAACGCCACCCGCGCGTGGACGCCGCGCACCCCGCCGCCGCCGGGCACTTACCGCGTGCGGCTCGCCTTCGCCACGACGGCCGCGGGGTGCGCCAGCGAGCGGGCGTCGATGAGGGAGATCCATTCAGCCCCGTTCACCCTGGCCACGGGGTTCCGGGTCACGCGCGTCGCGGCCGCGGCGGCGGTGGGACCCACCGGCACCTGCCCCGTGCAGGTCACGTTCACCGGGACGGTGCAGGCCACCGGGCCGGGGACGGTCCGCTACCAGTGGGAGCGCAGCGACGGCGCCGTCCCCCGCGCGTTCTCCATCAACTTCACCGCGGCGGGAACGCGCACGGTCAGGAGCACGTGGACTCTCGGAGCCGCCGGCCGTGAGACGAGCGGGTGGCAGCGGCTCAGGCTCCTGGAGCCTCACGCCAACGCATCCGACCCCGCGACGTTCCGCTTCCGCTGCGGCGCCTGAGGCCATCCGCCACGACCCGGAAAGCGATTTCGCGCACGATCCTGGATGCTTCGGTCACCTTGGGGCGCCAGGCGGCACCTTCACCGCCCTCCACGCTCCCCCGCCCGCGACCCTCCCGCTCATCCCGCCGCCGGTGACCCGGCCGGAGAAGCGGCGGGTCACCGGCCGTCCGTTCTCCCGTTCCGTCAGGGTGAAGTCGATCCGCTCGCCCATCAGCCGCCCGCTCACCCCCGGCCCGGTGAAGCGCTGGAACTGCTGCCGGAGCTGGAGCGGAACCCGGCGACCCTCCGGCGTGGTGAGCATCCACCGCCCCGCCACCCTGGCCGGAATGGTCCAGGCGTACACCATCGCCCGCCCGAGACCCTGGCTCACCTTCACCTCAACGACCGTGTCCGGCCGCCAGTCGCCCATGTCGAAGGCGTGCGACACGACACGGGTGCCGGGGCGCAGCTGCTCGAACAGCTTCGGCCGGAGCTCCAGGTTGACGCGCGGCAGGAGGTACAGGGTGACGATGCTCGCCGCGCGCAGGTCGGTCTCGTACAGGTCCTGCTGGCGGAAGCGCACGCGGTCCTGCACGCCGCGCCTGCGGGCATTGGCGCGGGCTTCCTCCACCCGCACCGGATTCAGGTCCACCCCCACCCCCCGCGTCCCGAAGCGCCGCGCCGCCTCGATCACGATGCGCCCATCCCCCGAGCCCAGATCGTACAGCACGTCGTTGCGCGTGGGCCTGGCGAGCGCGAGCATCTGCGCGACCACCTCCGGCGGCGTCGGGACATAGGGCACATCCAGCCCCGGCGGCTGCTGCGCCGCGAGGGAAAGTGAAAAGAGCGCCATGACGGCGCCCCAGCAGAGTCGAGCAGCGGTGTGCACCGGCGTTCCTCCTGGCGTGAGTGGCGAAGCCGGAAGATACGCCGCGGGAGATGCCCGCGGCTACACCTCAGCTTCGCCACCCGGACGTGTGCTACGTGCGATCAGTGCCGCACGACGCACGTTCAGTCAGGGCGAGCGGCGGAGAGGCGCTGGGCGAGCTCCGGAAGGCGCTCGCGCGGGTAGTCGCCCATCAGGCAGACCTGCAGCCATCCACGGCGCTGCAGGTAGTCGGAGCGGAAGGAGAGAAGGAAGCCCGCCCGCTCCAGCTCTTCCCCGACTCGCTGCGCCTCGGTTTCGGACGATAGTACGATGGTGGTCACCGACGGGGCGGCCGCGTGCTCGGGCGCCAGGATCCGCAGGCCGCGCTCGCGCAGGGCACCACGCAGCCAGGCGCCGTCCGCGGCGACCTGATCCAGCCAGGCGGGCCAGTCGCGCTGCGCGAGGGCAGCGGCCAGCGCGCTTACCAGGTTGGATGAGTGGGTAAAGGCCACCCCGTCGCCCGCCGCATACAGCCCGAGGTCCAGATAGCGCGGCAACCGCCCCGGTGCGGCCGCCACGGGCTGGTCGTGGAAGACCACCGCCAACCCCGCGAACGAGCCCAACCCTTTGCCACTGGCGGCGCTCGCCAGGTGCACGCCGGCCAGGTCGAGCGGAACGCAGCCGAGCGAGCTCACGCAGTCCAGTGCGAGACGCAGACCGTGCGCGCCGCACACGCCGCGCAGCATGGGCAGATCGTTCAGCACCCCGGTGCTCGTCTCGCAGTGCACCGCCCACAGCCACCCGCCATGCCCGCACCCCGCGGCGGCGGCCTCCACCTCGCGGCGATCGAAGGCCGCGCCCCAAGACGCCCGGACCACGCGGTGCGGAAGGCCCCAGCGCGCGGCGTGGTCCGCGAGGCGTTCCCCGAACTCGCCGTTGGCCAGCACCACGCCCGGCGTGCCAAGGAGGTGCAGCTGCCCCCCCACCACGTCGTTGGCGAGGGTGCCCGAGCCGAGCAGCACCTGCGCGCCGGCGGCGCCCGCCAGGCCGGCCAGGCGCTGCCGCACGTCGCGAAGCTCGGCCAGAAAGGGGGGGGCGCGGTGCGACCGCGGGGGCTGGGCGAGGGCCGCGCGGACTTCGGCGGCGATGGTGGTGGGGCCAGGGAGAAAGCAGGCCGGGTCCCGGGCCAGCCGCCCCGTGCGGCGCACCGTGGACTCGGCGTGGCGGCGGAACGCGTCCAGTGTCAGGTACATCGGCTGGAACGGAGCCTCGGGGGTGCCGACCAGGGGGCCAAAGGGAACGAAGCCCAGGTGCCGGTACAGCTTCAGCTGCCGCGTCGTCCCTGAGATCACCGCCAGATCGTGCCCGCGCTCGGCGCAGGCATCGGCCAGCCGCTCCACAAGGCCGCGGAAGACCCTCCCGTTGCGGTGCCGGGGCTCCACCGACAGGAGCCGGATCTCGCACACGCTGCGAGCGGGCGGCAGGTGCGCGTCGAGGTCGGGCAGCTTGCCGTCGAGCGAAAAGGGGCGGCGATCCCGCACGCAGATCATCCCCACCATCCGGTCGTCCTGCAGCGCCACCACGTAGGTGTTCTCGTCGTCGAACCGGTCGGCGAGCACGCCCTCCGGGTTGGGGGCGTGCTGAGGAATCTCCTCCACGAAAGTTCGATAGTTGAGCCGCCGGACGTGCTCCAGCTCCGCGGGCGACGAGGCGATCTTGAAGGCCAGCGGACGCCCGGCGGTCACGCGGTCCTCCCCGGCCCCCCGGCGGCGGTGGTGCGGGCGCGCCGTGCCATGCGCGCGCCGGCGAGCTCGCCGGGAATGCGGCGCACGTTCTCGCGATGCGCCCCGAGCACGACCGCGGCCAGCAGAGTGACCCCGGCCAGCGTGACCAGCGGGTGTCCCCGCGCCGCCGCCAGCCCCGGCACCGCCGCCACCGCCAGCAACCCCGCGAGGGTGAAGTGCCGCGACAGGGCGAAGAGCACGAGGCACAGCGCCATCCCCATGAGCGCCACCCGCCAGTCAAGCAGCAGCAGCGCGCCGAAGCTGGTGGAGATCCCCTTGCCGCCGCGGAAGCCGAGCTGCACGGGCCAGATGTGGCCGGCGACCACCGCCAGCATCGCGGCGGTGGCACCGGCGGCGCCCAGCCCCAGCTGCTGCGCGCCCCACATGGCGAAGCTGCCCTTGGCCGCATCCGCCACGAAGACCAGCACGAAGCCACCCCGCCCCAGGGCACGCCCCGCATTGCGCGCCCCCGCATTCCCGCTCCCCATCCCGCGGATGTCCTGGCCGGTGCGCAGCCGGATCGCGTAGTACGCCGCCGAAACGCAGCCCAGCCCGTAGCTGGCGACACTCCACAGAAGAATCGAAAGGAGCGGTTTCATTGATCGCAACGGTAGGACTGGCTGTGAAGACGCGGGGCATCGATCCCACAAAAGTGCACCAGCGTACCTATGATGCACCAGTGGCAGGCTCCGCCGTGGTCTACTTCACGGCATCAGCAGCGTCTTGATCGCGCGGCGCTCGTCCATCGCGCGGTAGCCCTCGGCAACCTGGTCCAGCGGGAGCGTCTGGTCGAACACCTTGCCGGGATTGATCGTCCCCTTGAGGATCCGATCGACGAGGTCGGGCAGGAAGCGCCGCACCGGGGCGGGCCCGCCGTGCAGGTGGACCGCGGAAAAGAAGTACTCGAGCCCCGGGATCGAAACGTCGTGCGTGACGCCGACGAAGCCCACGTGCCCGCCCGGCCGCGCGGAGCGGATGGCCTGCATCATCGACTCCTGCGTGCCCACCGCCTCGATCACCGAGTGGGCGCCGAGCCCGCCGGTCATCTCCTTGATGCGGGCCACCCCTTCGTCTCCGCGCTCGGTCACGAGCTCGGTGGCGCCGAACTCCGTGCCCAGCTTCTGCCGGTCCTCGTGGCGGCTCATCAGGACGATGCGCTCCGCCCCCATCTGCTTCGCGGCGAGGACGCCGAGCAGCCCGACGGCGCCGTCGCCCACCACCGCGACCGTCTTGCCGGGCGCCACGGCGGCCGCGTGTGCCGCGAACCACCCGGTGCCGAGAACGTCGGAGGCCGCGAGAAGGCTGGGGATCATCCCAGCGTCCGGCAGCTCCGGCGTGCCGACCAGGGTGCCGTCGGCGAGCGGGACGCGCAGGTACGGCGCCTGGGCGCCCTCCTCGCCTATCGGCCGCGCATCGACGCACCGGCTCTGGTACCCCGCGTCGCAGATGGGGCAGGTGTTGTCCGAGGCGAAGAAAGATCCCACCACGAACTGCCCCTTCTTCACGGTGCGCACCGCGCTCCCCACCTCCTCCACGATGCCGACGTACTCGTGGCCCATCGGCGTGGGACCCTCGATCGGCTGGATGCCGCGGTACGGCCACAGGTCGGAGCCGCAGACGCAGCTCGCGGACAGGCGGATGATCGCATCCGTGGGCTCGGTGATCCTCGGGTCGTCGCGCTCCTCGAAGCGTACGTCGCCCGGCCCGTAGAGAACTGCACCCTTCATGTGGATCGCCTCCAATCGTTCAGTTCAGGTCAGCGCGGGTTCGCGCCGGCCGTGTACTCCGCATCGCTCACGTGCTCCATCCACTCCACCGCCTTGCCGGCCAGCGCTTCCTGGATGGCGATGTGCTGCATCGCGGTCGTGGCGGAGGCGCCGTGCCAGTGCCTCTCCCCCGGCGCGAACCACACCACGTCGCCGGGATGGATTTCCTCCACCGGTCCGCCCTCGCGCTGCGCGCGTCCCACGCCGGAAAGCACGATCAGCGTCTGCCCCAGCGGGTGCGTGTGCCACGCCGTGCGTGCGCCGGGCTCGAACGTCACCGTGGCGCCGGCCGCGCGCGCCGGCTCGGGTGCCGTGAAGAGCGGGTCGATGCGGACGGTGCCCGTGAACCAGTCCGCCGGGCCCCTGGTCGAGGGCCGCGAGTCTGCGCGCGTGATGTTCATCGTCGGTTTCCTGCCGTTGAAGCTGGGAGTTCGGCGCCGTCATCGCAGCGGGCTGTCCCGCGCATGCGGATGACAGGAGCACGAGTGCCATGACGGACCGTCTGCTCATCCCATGCCCCTCCGGGACCACGCTTGTCGAACCCGCCACCGCGGAACGTTGTCCCTCCCACCGAAAGAAGCTATCTCATAGATCCATGCGGATAAATGAGACAGCGGTTCGCACCCCGATGCCTGCAGGTTGACAGTGGCCCAGATCACGGATGGGGTCCCGGAGTTCGTCGCGATCGTGGAAGCGGGTGGCTTCCGCGCGGCCGGGAGGCGGCTGGGGGTGACGGGGACGGCGCTGAGCAAGGCGTTGCGCGGGCTGGAGCAGCGGCTCGGCGTCACGCTCCTGCTCCGCACCACGCGCAGCGTGCGGCTGACCTCGGCGGGGGAGCGGTTCTACGCGGCGTCGCGCCAAGCGCTGGACGCACTGCGGGAGGCCGCGGAGGCGGTGGGGGAGATGGCGAACGAGCCGCGCGGCACGCTCCGCCTGAACGTCGCCGCGAGCGCGGAGGGGTTCCTGCGCGGCTCCGTGCTCGAGGGGTTCCTGGGGGCATACCCGCAGGTCCAGCTCGACATCATCGTCGACGAGGAGGTGAACGACATCGTCGCGGCCGGCTACGAGGCAGCCGTCCGCTTGGGCGAGGTCATCGATCAGGACATGACCGCCGTCCCGGCATCCGGCCCACAGCGGATGGTGGTGGTGGGGTCGCCGGCGTATTTCGCGAGAAACCCGCCTCCGCAGCACCCCCGCGACCTCGGCGCTCACGCCTGCATCAGCTGGCGGCCGGGGCCGGACGCCGCGCCGTACCGCTGGGAGTTCACAGAGCCGGGCGGCGAAGACTTCACCGTCGCGGTTCGCGGCCGCGTCATTACCAACGACTTCAGCCTGATGATGCGGCTGGTGACGGCGGGCCTGGGAGTGACGATCGGGATGAGTGACGGGGTGCAGCCCTACATCGACCGTGGCGAGGTAATCGCCGTCCTCGAGGAGTACAGCCCGCCCTTCCCCGGCTACTACCTGTACTATCCCCAGCGCAGGCAGGCCTCATCCGCCCTGCGCGCCCTGATCGGCTACCTGCTCCAGATGCGGCAGCGCGAGCAACCAGCGAAGTAGACGGCAGCCCCGGGTTGGTCAGGGCACCACACGCTCAGCCGCACCCCCGTACTCGCTCCGATCCACCGCGTAACGGACGGCGGGCCGCTCGCCGTCGTAGAGAAACCGTTCACGAAGGTGAAGTCCTGCCTTCTCCATCACCCGAATGGACGCGGCATTCTCTCCGAGCGCAATCGCCTCGACGCACTTCGCTCCCAGATGCTCGAACGCCCGGATGACGAGCGCCCGCGCGCCCTCGCTCGCGTAGCCCTGCCCCCAGGCGTCACGTCGGAAGCGGTACCCCAGCTCCAGCGTATCCGCCCCCCCGCTGGGGCGCAGGTGGAACCATCCCACGAACCTGCCGCTGCCGCGCTCCTCCGCCGCCCAGAAAGCCGGCTGCACGGGAGGGAAGCCGAAACAGGCCAGCATGCGCGGGAGTGCGGCCTCCAGATCCGCGCGCGTCGGAGCGCCGCCGAGGTGAACGTAGCGGCCCACCTCGGGATCGGCATCGAGCTCCGCGAGGTGCTCGGTGTCCGCCCGGCTGAGCGGACGCAGGCGCAGGCGCGCGGTTTCGACCACAGGGAAATCAGGGTGCATGAGGGAGGTCTGGCAGTGCCGACAGTTCGCCTTCCATCGGTGTCACAGGATAAGAATACCACGAACACAGAATACACATCCAATTCACCCCCCCAGCCGCGCCACCTTGAACAGCGGCAGATATATCCCGAACACCAGCGTCGCGACGAGGCCGAAGACGAGGAGGATCAGGACGGGCTCGACGAGCTTGGCGGCGGTGTCGACTTCTTCGAGGACGAACTCCTCGTAGTACTCGGCGAGGAGGTCCATCTGCTCGGGGAGGGTGCCGCCCGTCTCGCCGACGTTGGTGCTGGAGAGGACCTCGGCGGGGATGGCGCGGGTGCGCTCGAGGGCCTCCTCCACGCGCATGCCGGCGCCCACGTGCGTGGCGGCGGCGCGGATCGCATCGGCCAGGTAGTGGTTGCCCAGCGTGTCCGCGGACATGCGCATGGCGGAGGAGACGCCCACGCCGCTGAAGAGCATGGTGCTGAACATCCGGCAGTACTGCGCCATCGCGCCGCCCTCGGCGAGGGGGCCGATGACGGGGAGCTTTACCAGGAAACGGTCCGTGGCGCGCTTGATCCCCTCCTGCGCGTAGAGCTGCCGCAGCCCCATCGCCACTCCCGCCAGCACGATCAGGATGCCGGGGCCGAGGCGCGTGGCGCTGGCCGAGGCCCAGAGCAGGGAACGCGTGACGGCCGGGAGCTCGACTCCCGCGTCCTCGAAGATCTCGGCGAACTGGGGCATGATCTTCGTGAGCATGTACCACCCCACGATCCCCAGCGCGCCAAGCACGAAGAGCGGGTAGATGGCCGCCGACTTGATCTTGGCCCTCACCTGCTGCGTGCGGTGCAGCGCCGTCGCCATGCGCTTCAGCACCACGTCCAGGGATCCGGTGCGCTCCCCCACCGACACGCTCGCGATGTACGTCGGCGGGAACACCTTTGGGTGCTCCTCCATGGCATCGGCCAGGGTGCTGCCGGATTGCACGCGCACGGTCACCTGGTCCACGACCCTGCGCAACGCCTTTTGCGCGAGCCTCCTGCGCAGCACCGTGAGCGCGTGCGCCGGCGTCAGCCCGCTGTGCAGGAGCGACGACAGGCGGCGGGTGAAGAGCATCATCTGCTTCTTCGGCACCCGCGTGCCGCCGAGCTCCAGCGCGAGGAACTTCTGGAGCGCGTTCGGCGGGGTTGCGGGGGTGGGGTGGGGCATGGATGGATGCTCGGTTGTAGGAAGAAGCAGGTGCGTTAGTGCGTTAGTGCGTTGGTGCGTTAGTGCGGGCGGCCTTGCGTCACCACCGTTCTCTGTCATCCTGAGCGACGCGCTTCACTGCCCTTTCCGCGTCTCCAACCTTTGGCGCGGAGCGAAGGATCTACTGCGCGTACCGAGGGGACTGCTGTTGCACGCGGGCCTCCTGCCTCGCCGGCTAGATCCTTCGCGCCGCAAAAGCATCGGGAGCCCCGCGGGGATTCGTGCGGCGGCTCGCTCAGGATGACAAGAACGAGGTCCCATCGCACTCACGCACTAACGCACTCACGCACTTCTTCCCTCACCCCATCGTCTCCCGCGTAACCTCTTCCAGCGTCGTCTCGCCGGCGCGCATGCGGTCGATGCCGGCCTGGCGAAGCGTGGTCATGCCCTCGGCGACGGCGAGGGCGCGGAGCTCGGCGCCGGGGCGGCGCGCGACGATCGCCTCGCGCAGGGCGGGGGTCAGCGGCATCATCTCGAACAGGCCCTGCCGCCCGAAGTAGCCGCTGCGGTTGCAGTACGAGCACCCCGTCCCCTTGCAGAAGGGGATGGTGGCGACCTCGTCTGGGGTGAGGCCGGCGCGGGCGATCTCGCGCTCGGTGGGGTGATGCGCGTCGCGGCAGCGGGGGCAGATCTGGCGCACCAGGCGCTGCGCCACGACCAGCGAGAGCGCATCCACCAGGTTGTACGGCTCGATGCCGATGTCCAGCAGCCGCGCCACGGTGGACGGCGCGTCGTTGGTATGCAGCGTCGAGAGGAGGAGGTGGCCCGTCATCGACGCCTTCACCGCGGTCCCCGCCGTCTCCGCGTCGCGGATCTCGCCGACCATAATGACGTTGGGATCCTGGCGCAGGATCGAGCGCAGCGCCGTGGCGAAGGTCATCCCCGTGTTTGCGCCCACCGAGGTCTGGCGCACGCCGCGGATCTTTCGCTCAACCGGGTCCTCGATGGTGATGATGCTGCGCCACGGGTCGTTGAGGTGGTCGAGCGCGGCGTAGAGCGTTGTCGACTTGCCGGAGCCGGTGGGGCCGGTCACCAGGATCATACCCTGCGGGCGGTCGATGGCCTCGGCGAAGGCGGCGTACTCGCGCGGCGGCATCCCCACGCGCGTCAGGTCCACCGGCGTTTCGGCGCGCGCCAGCACGCGGAGGACCGCGTGCTCGCACCCCCAGTCGGTCGGCAGGGTGCTGACGCGGAACTCCACGTCGGCGCCGTCCATGGCGTGCTTCATCCGGCCGTCCTCGGGGGTGCGGTCCTGCGCGGAGTTGAGGCCGGCGAGCACCTTGATGCGGTTGACGATCTCGCGCCCCCAGGTGGGGTCCAGCTCCTTGACCACCACGAGCTGCCCGTCGATGCGGTAGCGGATGCGGCCGGAGTCGTCAAAGAACTCGAAGTGCACGTCGGACGCGCGTTTCTTGACGGCGTCCTCGATGAACGCCTCCACCATCTGCGGCACCTGCGCACCCTTGACCGCGTTCTCGATCTCTTCGCTGATGGAGGCGCGGGCGCGCACCCTTGCGCCGCTCCGCTTCGCCTCGCCCATCACGCGGTGGAGCTTGTCCGCCACGGCGTAGGCGGTGCGCAGCAGCGTGTCGAGGGAGTGATCGTCCGCCAGGAGCGGGACCGGCGAGAGCCCCGTGATGTCGCGGATACGGCTCAGTGACGAGAGGTCATACGGGTCCCCGTTGGCCACCAGCAGGTCGCGTCCCTGGATGCGTAGCGGGATCACGCGGATCTGCCGCGCCGTCTCGCCGTCGATCAGGTCCAGGACGCTGCGGTGCGGGCGCTCGGCGGCCAAGCTCACCGTCTCCACGCCGAAGACGCGGGCCAGCGTGTGGAGCGCGCGCTCGGCCGTGATGCGGCCCATCTCCACCAGGTGGAAGACGGCGCTGCGCCGCTCGCGGTCCGCCGCGGCCGCCTGGTACGCCGCCTCCACGTCGTGCGCCGCCAGGTCGCCCGCCTCCAGCAACGGCCGGATGATGCGGTCCTGGATCGTCCCCTCGCGCTCGCGATGCGCGGGGACGACCGACGGCGTGGGCCGGGGCATCTCGCGTAAGGTCTCCGCGGGGGCGGAGGGGAAGGCGTCTTCGCTGTACATCTTGGGTCTACCGGGCTGCGGGTTCAGCGGACGGGGACGCGCACGGGCCAGCGGCGGCCGGGCGGCGTCTGGCCGCGTACTAGGTGCGGGTTGAGGGCGGCCACGACGGATTCGGGCGCGCCAGCCCAGCGCGCCACGCGCTCAAGCGACGTTCCGCCGGGGGCCACCACCTCGCGGTAGGCGAGGGGCGCATCGCCATCCACCCCGCCGAATCCGAACGCCTCGGGATCTCGCGCGATGCGAGCGGCTGCCAGGAGTTTGGGCACGTAGTCGCGCGTCTCACGCGGCAGATAGGGGCGGATGCGCCAGTAGCGCAGCTCGCCGCCTCCGGGTCCGCCGCCGTGCAGGCGCAGGGCGCGGCGCACGCACCCCGAGCCGCAGTTGTACGCGGCGGCGGCAAGGTGCCATCCGCCGAGTTGCTCGTGAAGGTCGCGCAGGTGGCGGGCGGCGGCGTACGATGCGCGCACCGGATCGCGCCTTTCATCGACCCAGGGGCCCACCTCCAGCCCGTAGCCGCGCGCGGTGCCGGGCATGAACTGCCACACCCCCGCCGCGCCCACCCGGCTCGTCGCCGCCGGCCGGAAGCTGGACTCCACCAGCGCCAGGTACAGCAGGTCGCGCGGAATCCCCTCCCGCGCCAGCGCCGCGCGGATGACGGGCTCCAGGTGCCGCATTCGCTGCAGCGCCCTCCGCGTCTCCTCGCGATGCCCGGGCGCGGTTGCCAGCCGCATCGTCCACGCGTCCACCTCGCCCGCCGGCGTGCGTCCGCCGCTCGCCGCGAGCCGCGCCCTCACCGTGGTCAGCGATTCGCCGGTTGCCGGTGCCCGTGCTACGAAGGTTCGACGCACCGTGCGCGGCGGTTCCATCGGCGCGGCTTTAGCGACCGGCGCCTGTTCCATCTCCATCGTCCTCACGCGCCAGGTGGCGAGCCCCGTGGAGAGGGCGAGGCCCGCCAGGAGGGTCATCCACAATGTCTGCGACACGCCCGGCGGCGCCGCGGCTAGGCCGCGCGTGATCCGTTCTGGTTCCATAGAGGCAGCAGGGGTTCGTGCCCACGAGTAGCGGAAGGGGGCACAAACGAAATACCCCGGATCCGGGAGTGCGGCTCCCGGACCCGGGGCTTCGGGTTGTCCTGGCATCGTAAACTTCATCTCACACAGAGACACGGAGGAGACTACAAGAACAGAATGAGGTGTTCTCCGGCGGCGCCTGGTCCCGGACGCGGAGGAACTGCGTCCAGATCGTGCGGATCCGGGGTATTTAGGTGCAGAGTGTATACTTCCCGGATTCCCTCACACCCACGCTCCATAGTGTTGCCGCCCTCCGCCGCTGCCCCCAGCCGCGCCACCCTCATCTCCCTCGCTGATGCGGAGGCGCGCGCGCCGCTGGCAGCCCTCTTCCGCGCCCTGGCTGGCGCCCCGGGTGCCCTGTACCCGCTGGTGTACGTGGGCCCCCTCCCGCGCGGCGAGCTGGTGCGCTGCGAGTTGGAGTCCGCGTGCCGCGAGCGCGGGCTGCGCTTGGGAGGCCCCCGCGAGGAAGCCGACGTCGCCCTCGCCTCGCTGACCGACTTCGTGGCGGGCGGATTCGCAGCGCGCCAGACGGTCGTGTGGGGCGCCCTCCCCTTCCACGCCATCCCGCCGCCGGCCGCGCGTGCGCTGATGGGAGCGCTCCCCTTCGACCCTGCGGATTACGCCGACCTCACCGCCACCGGGTGGTCGCTGGCCTCGGTGCTGGCGCGCGCCGCCTCCGCGCCGGGAAGGGCGGTGAACCCCGTGATCGTCGAAGGACATCCCGACACGCTGGGCGTCCTCGCGGCCGAGGCGCGCATGCGGCTGGGGGTGCGCGGCGTGTACCCGGTGGAGGTCGTCTCCGCGTCCGATCTGGTGCGCGGCGACCCCGCGGCGGGCGTGGGTGAGGGCGGCGCCGTCGTGGTGCGCGCGGGGCTTCTTGCTGATCCCGCGCAGCGGTCCGCCCTGGTGGAGGCGCTGGCGGCCTGGAGCGCGCGCGGGGTGCAGGCGGTGGTGGTGGGCGAGCGGGCCACGCGCGAAAGCCTCCTCGCGGACCGCGGGTGGAAGCAGGTCGCCGCCCGCGCCGCCCTCGTGATGGCGGCCGACGAGCTGGGCGTTGACGACGAGGACGATGCCGCCTGGCCTGCCCTGGGCGACCTCCTTCCCGGCCACCCGGCCCTGCCGCCGGAGGTGGAGGCGCCCACGTTTCCCCTGCGCGCCTTCACCCTGCGCGACGTGCTGGAGATCGCCGATGCGCGGCGCGAGAGCGGCACCATCCTCGTCTACGCCGCCGACCGGCTGGGGTGGATCGAGGTGGCAGATGGGGCCGCGGTGGATGCCGCGCGTCTTGGCGATCCGGAGGGCGCGGCGCCCGGCGGCCTCCTCAGCGCGCGCGTGCAGGAGATGGGGACGTGGGACGATGGCACCGTGGTCGTGGTCTCGGGCTCGATGCTGCCGCGCGCGGGAGTCGGACTCTCCACGCTGGCGTACGACCTGACGCGCCTTGCGGACGAACGCGCCACGGGTCGGGCTCCCGCGCTCGACCCGCGGGTCACCGGGCGCGCTCCGCTCCCGCCACACCGCGTCGCAAACGCCCTCATCGCGCGCGGTTTGGTGCGCCCCGCTCTGACCCTCCTGCGCGCCGTCGAGGAGGGGCCGGGGTGGGGCGCCGAGGACGACGTCCTCCTCGCGATGCTCCTGGCCACCGACGATCCGCAGGGCGCCACCCTGCGGCTGCGGCGCGCCATCTTCCGCCTCGCGGCAGCCCCCAACGACCCCTCCACCGGCGCCCTCCAGCGCGACGCGACCCTCGCCGCGCTCCTCCTGGAGGTGCGCGGACGTCAGATGAGGCCCGCCGCCGCCTGGGAAACGGTGGAACGCTGGCTGGACGCCGCGGGCGCGGCCTGGGTAGACAGCGAGCGCCGCGCCGCCGTCGTCGCCGAGCTCGCCCTGCGCGCCGGCTGCGCCGAGAGCGCCGCGTACTTCCTCCAGGGCGTCGCCCACTACGCCGGCCCCGACCACCCTCTGGTGCGCACCCTCGCCGTGCACGCCAGCCCCGCACCACCCGCACCCAACCCGTAGGGGCAGCCCCGCGTGGCTGCCCGTGCCACGCGCCGCGCCGTCGCCCGCCCCCTCGCGTCCAATGCCGGCGCGCACGAGTCGGCTTCAGCCGACTTCGCGTGGTTCCAGCCGGGGGCTTCAGCCCCCGGCGGCACCGGACCCCGCGAGCCCGATCCACGATCCGGGGTATCTACAAGGAGAGGCCCATCCCCGGCCCCGCTCGCTCCTTTCACCCCCGTCGCACCGTGTACGACACCGAGGAGCTCCTTCCCCCGCGCCGCCCCGCGCCGCCGCCGCGCGCGACCCCCGTGTGGGTAGTCGCCACGCTGACAGTCGCGGCGTTGGGCGTCGCGCTAGGCGTCGCGGTGCCGCGAAACGAAGCCCCTGCAGTCCCGCCGCTCCGCCAGGTCTCCGTGCGCCCGCAACCACCCCGCCCAGCCGCACCCGCCGTGGCACCCCCGAAGCCCGAGACGCCGCCCGCCGTGCAGACGCCGCCGGGCTGGATGGACCTCGGTCCGGTGGAGCCGGGGCGCAGCTACGCACCCGTAGGCGGCCCGACGACGCTGGACGAACCCGCGCTCGCTCCGGCACCGAGTTTTCCGGTGGTCCCCGAGCCCGCACCCCTAACCGACGTCAGCTCTGGGGGGACGACGGTCGCCGTGCCGCCTGCGCCGATGCCGTCCACGCCCGCCGCCGCCGCGCCGGAAGAGGAGGAATTAGCGCCCGCGCCCCGGATGCGCCGCTGGCCCGCGGGGTCGATCCGCGCGAGCCGGGCGGCGGAGCTTCCGCTGCTCGCGGTCAGGCGCGGGAGCGGGAGAATCGTCTTCCACGAAATCGCGCCCGGCGGCACCGCGGGCGCCGAACTGGAAGGCGAATGGGCCGTCGTTGGACGCTGCGGACAGCGGCTGCGGCTGGACTTGGCGCAACCCGCGCGGCAGGCAGGTGCTCCACGCGGTGTGGGCGCGGACGTCTCCTCGTCAGGCGAGTGGGAAGCCGCCGTCGCCGTGCCCGGACAGGGGTGCTCCGCGGGGCGCACCCTCACCGCCGGTCGCGCGACCGCCGCAGAGCGGAGCCGCTTCGCCGTGTCCGCGGGGGGCTTCGCGCCCGACGAGCTGCAGCAGCTGGCATCGACTGAGGGCGCGGCGTGGCTCGTATTCGCGGGGCGCGGAAGGAGTCGCGCCGTGGTGATGCTCTTCCAGGACGGCGCGTGGCGCGAGGTGTGGGCGCGCGAGGCGGACGGTACGCAGGAGATCGCGGCGGTGCTGCGACGCGGCGGCGCCTGGGAAGGATTGTTCGTGACCCTGCGCGGCGGAAGCCCGCACACCCTCCAGCGCGTCCGCGTATCCGGTGGCGGCGTGCTTCCCGACGCACCCGCGCCGCTCGGCGGCTGAGCCCCATGCGCACACCGATCTTTCTCGCCACGCTGGCCCTGCTGGGCGCGTGCACTTTGCCCCCGGCACTCCCGCGCACGACGCGCGTGTCCCCGCCTCCGCGGACCTGGACGGAGCGCGATCTGAACGCGCCGCGCGGCCCCGCGGTCCTGCCGCCCCGCGACAGCGTCGTCCACCGCCGTCCGGTCCAGGGCTACCCCAACGACCCGGCGACGCAGGTGTTCGCCAGCGCCGTCGCGCGCCCGCGGGAGTCGTATCGCCCCACCACCGGACCCGGGCGGACGCTGCGCATCACGGAGATCCCTGCGGCGCGCATCCTCGCGGTCCTTCCCGTGCTAGAGGCGGTCCCACTGCGCACCGGCGTCTGGCCGTCTGCGGCGCGGGTGGCGGAGCACGATTCGCTCGGCGCGCTGATCGCCACGAGCACGGTTTCCCTCGCCTCGCTCGGCCCGGAAGTCGTGTGCGCGGGCACGTGGCCACGCGAGGTGCCGGTGCGGATGGAGGCGTACGTGGCGGTGGAGCGTGGCGCTGTGACGGTGACTTCGCGCATCTCGGTAAGCCGGGCGGCGACGTCGATTAAGGAGCCGGTGTGCGAGGTCGGAGTTGTCGGGCAGGACCGCATCACCGCGTTCACCTTCGACGTGGCCGCCGCGCTCCGTCAGGCCGCGCGCATGGGGATGGCGGTGCCGATCCGCCCCCGCCCGTGACCTCCGTGCTGCGGCTCGGGGCTGCCGTCGCGATCGTCGGAGGCGCGTTTTGGGCGTACGGCCTCAGCGCCGATGGAGCGGCCGCGGCAGCGTGCGGACTCCTCCTCCTCGTGCTCTCGCTGCACGACGCGGAGACGCGCGAGCTGCCGCTGCGCTACACGCTCGGCGGGATCGCCGCGGCGCTCGGGTGGGCCGCGCTCCGTCTCGG
>DASVTZ010000172.1 GCA_036387335.1 Longimicrobium sp. | reverse complement strand
TGCCAAGACGGAGCGCGCCATCGTCTCCGTCCTCCAGGAGCTGCGCCGCGCCGGCAAGACGGTCGTCGTCGTGCACCACGACCTGGAAACGGTCCCGGAGTACTTCGACTGGGTCCTCCTGCTGAACGTGCGCCGCATCGCCGACGGCCCGGTGCGCGAGGTCTTCACGGAGGAAAACCTGCGCCAGACCTACGGCGGACGGCTTCCGTTCCTGACGCGCAACGGGGGCCTGCCCGCTGGGGCCTCACTGCACGCGGCGGACTGAAAGGCGGGGAATGGGGAATGGGGAAATGGGGAATGGTGGGCACTCCGGGCGGGACAAGCATCTCGCCGTGAGCCCGCCTCCCCGTCGCCCTCGCTCCCCCAAGGGCGGGTCTGTCTCGCCGTACCTCGCCTCGCACCCGTAGAAGAATGGGCCTGGTTTAACCATTCCCCATTCCCCATTCCCCATTCCCGTCAGTCCCTTGGATCTCCTCACCGACTACACCCTCCGCACGGTCGCCCTGGGCGCGGCGGCACTGGGGCTCACCAGCGGCGCGCTCGGCTCGTTCGCGGTGCTGCGCAAGCAGAGCCTGCTGGGCGACGCCATCTCGCACGCGGCGCTCCCCGGCATCGCGCTCGCCTTCCTCCTCACGGGGAGCAAGGCGACGCCGGTGCTGGTGGCGGGGGCCGCGGTGGCAGGGTGGCTGGGGACGCTCGCCGTGATGAAGATCACCGGCGCCACCCGCGTCAAGGAAGACAGCGCGCTGGGGATCGTCCTCTCCGTCTTCTTTGGGTTCGGCCTGGTGCTGCTCACCTACGTGCAGAAGCGTCCCGACGCCAGCCAGGCCGGGCTCGACCGCTTCCTCTTCGGCCAGGCCGCCACCCTCCTGCACCGCGACGTCCTCCTCATCTCCTCGCTCGGTGCAGTGGCGTTGCTGGGGGCGGCGGTCTTCTGGAAAGAGTTCAAGCTCCTCGCCTTCGACCCCGACTACGGCGCCTCGCTCGGCTTCCCCATGCGCTCGGTGGACGTGATCCTCACGACGCTCCTCGTCGTCTCCATCGTCATCGGGCTGCAGACGGTGGGCGTGGTGCTGATGAGCGCGATGGTGGTCGCCCCAGCCGCGGCCGCGAGGCAGTGGACGGACCGCATGGGGAAGATGGTGGCCGTCGCCGGGCTGTTCGGCGCTCTGGCGGGGGTGAGCGGCGCGGTGCTCAGCTCGCTGACCCAGCACCTCCCCACGGGACCGACCATCGTCCTCTGCCTGACGGCGCTGGTGGTGCTGTCGATCCTCTTCGCACCCAACCGCGGGGTGCTGTGGGAATCGGTGCGCGACAGGCGCAACCGCAGCCGCCTGCACATGGACGCCGTGCTCGGCAACCTGGACGATCTGGCGCGCCACCACGCCAACCCGGAGCACGGCCACGCCGCCGCGGTTCTCGAAGCCATGCACCCCGGCGCGCACCGCGAGCTGCGCGAAATGGAAGCGCGGGGTTGGGCGCGCCGCACGCCGAAGGATGAGTGGGCCATCACCCCCGCCGGCCGCGGCGAGGCGGAGCGGCGCGCGGGCCTGCGCGGCGAGGACGACCGATGATCATCGCGCCCGAGCAGGAGATCCAGTGGATCGCGGCCGTCACCGCCGCGGCGTGCGCGCTCCCCGGCGTCTTCCTGGTGCTGCGACGGATGGCGCTGATGAGCGACGCCATCTCGCATTCGATCCTCCTGGGGATCGTCCTCGCCTTCTTTGCGACCGGCAACATCGCCTCGCCGCTCCTGATCGCCGCGGCGGCGGCGACCGGCGTGCTCACAGTGACGCTGGTGGAGCTCCTCCACCGCACGCGCCGCGTCAAGGAAGACGCCGCCATCGGCCTCGTCTTCCCCGCGCTCTTCAGCGTGGGCGTCATCCTGATCTCGCGCTACGCGGGCAACGTGCACCTGGACGTGGACGCGGTGCTGCTGGGGGAGCTGGCCTTCGCCCCCTTCAACCGCTACTCCTGGCGCGGCATGGACCTGGGCCCGCGCACGCTCTGGGTGATGGGCGCCATCCTCCTGCTGAACGCGGCCTTCATCGGTGCGTTCTTCAAGGAGCTGAAGCTCACCACCTTTGACGCGGCGCTTGCCGGCGCACTCGGCTTCGCGCCGGGCGCGCTGCACTACGCGTTCATGACGCTGGTGTCGGTGACCGCGGTGGGCGCGTTCGACGCCGTGGGCTCGGTGCTCGTGGTGGCGCTGATGATCGCGCCGCCGGCCGCGGCCTACCTCATCACGGACCGCCTGCCGCGCATGATGGCGCTCAGCGTGGCGATCGGCGTGGCGAGCGCGCTGGCGGGGTACTGGATGTCGTACCTGCTCGACGTCTCCATCGCCGGCTCCATGGCGACGTGCACGGGGGTCTCCTTCTTCCTATCCCTCCTCTTCGCCCCCGAGCGCGGGGTGGTGGCGGTGGCGCGGCGCCGCGCTCGTCAGCGCTGGGAGTTCGCGCAGGCGATCCTTACGATCCACCTGCTGGACCACGAGGGCTCTCCCCAGGCCGCCGAGGAGAGCCGCGAGCGCCACCTTCACGAGCACCTGCGCTGGGCGCCCGACTTCGCCCGCGTCGTCGTGCGCCGCGCCGAGAGCGCCGGCCTCCTCAC
Organism: Longimicrobium sp.; assembly: GCA_036387335.1. NCBI lineage: Bacteria > Pseudomonadati > Gemmatimonadota > Longimicrobiia > Longimicrobiales > Longimicrobiaceae > Longimicrobium > Longimicrobium sp. The sequence goes on along the minus strand of DASVTZ010000172.1, from coordinate 32,352 downwards.
CCGCACCGGCGAGCACCTCTCCCTCACCGACGAAGGCCGCGCCTCCGCCCGCGAGACGATGGCCGGCGTGTAGCGCCCCGCATTCGCCACCGCCCGCGCAGCATTGCGCAGGACCTGGCGGAGTTAAGGCGTTGGGCAGGCTAGCGATGGAACTTGAGTCCCGATGCTGTTAGAGTACACGTGCCGCCCGGGCCGTGTGCTCGGTGCTCAACCGATTCGCGCGCGAGAGAGGCTCGATGACAAAGGTTACCCTCCAGAGAGTGGGCGGATCACTCGTAGTGGCGCTTCCCGAGGAGTTGATTGAGCGTCTGCAGCTGGGCGAGGGAGACGAATTGTGCGTCGCGGAAACGGAATGCGGAGTGACTCTGACGGCACACGATCCCGAGTTCGACCGCGCGATGGAAGTTTACGAACGTGGTGCGCGCAAGTACCAGAACGCGCTTCGCGAGCTCGCCCAGTAGAGCGCCATGGTCTCCGAGCCGTTCTGGCTGACGCGGCGGATGGTGCGGGCCATCCACGATCAGCAAATTCGCGAGCATGGCGGCAGCCATGGAGTGCGTGACGAGGGGCTGATCGCTTCCGCGCTCGCCCGGCCGCAGAACCGATGGGGCTATTCCCAGGATGTGGATCTGCCGGAGCTCGCTGCCGCTTATGGATTTGGACTGACGAAGAACCACGGCTTCATCGACGGAAACAAGCGCGTCGGGTACATGGCGGCGTACGTTTTCCTGGGGCTCAACGGGCTGGACGTCGAGGCGCCCGAAGAAGAAGTCGTGATCCTCATGAGCGGGGTGGCTTCAGGCGAGCGGAGCGAGAACGAACTGGCGGAGTGGCTGCGAGAGCGAGCCGTTCCCTACGAATGACGCCAGGGCGGGCGCCGGCGTGATCCGGCGCCCGCCGCCTGTTTGTCGTCCGCCGTCGCGCCGGAACGGCGATTGCGCTGAGAGGCCGGACTTGCCTGTGCAGGTCCGGCCGCGTGCTATGGCACGTGGTCCTCCGACGCATCCCGACGCCGAAGGACACGATGATCTCCTCCCACGAACCTCTTGCGCGGACGATGGCCAACAGCGTCCGCGAAGCCCGCGAATCGCTGGTGGGACGCTGGCTGGAGCGGATCGTGGACCGCGTGGCGATTCATCCGACCCACATCTTCCCCTCCGAAGAGCTGCTGAACCACGTCCCGCTGCTGGTGGACGGGATCGCGGACTACGTGGGCGACGTCGCGGCCGAGATCACGGCGGACGTGCCGGTGGTGGCGAAGGCGATGGAGCTGGGGGCGCTTCGCCACGCGCAGGGCTTCGAGGCGCACCAGATCCTCAAGGAGTACGAGATCCTCGGCGGCATCCTCTTCGACCACCTGGCGGAGACGGCGGAGCGGATGGGGCCCGGCTGCTCGCCCGCGGAGCTGCTGGCCTGCTCGCACCGCGTGTTCCGCGCGGTGGCGGTGATCCAGCAGTACACCACGAACCACTTCCTCTCGCTGGCCGAGGCGCGGGTGAGGGAGCGCGAGGACCGGCTGCGCGCCTTCAACCGCTCGCTCACGCACGAGATGAAGAACCGCATCAACACCGTGCGCGGCGCCAACGAGATGCTGCGCGAGGAGTGGGTGGGGAGCGTGGCGTCGCAGCGGGAGAAGTTCACGGACATCATCGCCCGCAACGCGGATGGGATGCAGAGCGTGCTGGAAGACCTCCTGGAGCTCTCGCGCGTGGAGGTGGACGGGTCGCAGTCGTCGCGCAACATCCTTCTCTCGGATGCTGCCGCCGAGGTGGCGCGGCAGCTCCGCGACTTCGCCGAGGCGCGGCGCGTGCGCGTGGAGCTCGCGCCCGACCTCCCCATCGTGGAGGTCCCTGCGGCGGCCGTGGAGCTGTGCCTCACCAACTACGTGTCGAACGCCATCAAGTACCGCGACCCCGGCAAGCCGGACCACTGGGTGCGCGTGGAGGGCACCGTGCGCGACGGCGACCCTTGCGAGGTGATCGTGAGGGTGCGTGACAACGGCCTGGGTGTGCCTGAGGAGGCGCGGCCGGAGCTCTTTCGCCGCTTCTTCCGCGCCCACGAGGGCACCGTCACCGGCGAGGAGGGCACGGGCCTGGGCCTGGCGATCGTGCGCGAAACCATCGAATCCGTCGGCGGCCGCGCCTGGGCCGAGTTCGACCCTGCCGACGGCACCGTGTTCGCGATCTCGTTCCCCTGCCTGATCGCCGAGGTGTTGCCGGAGACGGGCGGGCTTTCGGTGTAAGACGGAGTGCGTGAGTGCGTTAGTGCGCAACAGCCCGGCGCCGGACTTTTCTGTCATCCTGAGCGAAGCGCCTCTCCGCCCTCTCCTTCGCTCCAGCCTCTGGCGCGAAGCGAAGGATCTACTGCGCGTACCGAGAGATTCGCTGGCTTGCCCGGGCCTCCTGCCGCGCCGGCTAGATCCTTCGGTCGCCGCAAGAGTTTTGAGACGTGCGTAGATCTGCGCGGCGGCTCCCTCAGGATGACAAAGGGGGGACCGCCCGCAGACTTAACGCACTAACGCACTAACGCCCTCCGCTCCCGTGACCACCACCACCGCAACTCTGCTCGACGACATCCCGCCCGGCGCGTACGTACCCGCGGCGCGGGCGCATGCGGGGGCCGAGCCTTCCGCGCCGCCGCCGGGGGATGCGGTGGGGGCGGTGGAGCACGTGCTGGCGTCGGCGGGGGCGGCGCGGGCAAGGATGGCGTGGGGGCGGGCGGATACACTCGCCCGCGAAGCCGCCGAGCTCGCGCGCAGGCTGCGGTTGCCAGGGCTGCTGGGCGCGGCGCTGAACGAGTCGGCGGCGGCGCGCATTCACGCCGGGTTGCTGGACGATGCGGAGACCGCCGCCCGCAACGCGCTGGCAGGCGACGCGGCGGAGCACGGGCGCGCGGAGGTGAACCTGGGGATCGTGGCCGCACTCCGCGGCGACACGGACGAGGCGCTGGCCCGCTTCGCCGCCGCCGAGGCCGCGGCGCATGCGGACGGCGACGAGTGGACGCTGCTGCTGGTGCAGGCGAACCGCGCGGTCGCGCAGGTGGCGCGGAACGAGCTGGCGGCGGCGCAGGAGTCGGCGGAGGCGGCGCTTAAGACGGGGCGGCGGGCGCGCGACGACCACCGCGCCGCCCTGGGCGGGCTCGCGCTGGCGTGCGTGCACCACGCGCGCGGATTGCGCAACGAAGCACGCACGCGCCTGGCCGAGGCGGTGCGCGCCTTTACGCGCGCCGGCGACCAGCTGCGCATGGTGCAGTGCCACTTCATGCTGGGGGAGATCGCGTACGAGGCGGAGGACCCCATCCGCGCCGGATCGCACTACCGCGACGGGCTGGCGGTGGCGCGCGAGGCCGGCGCCGCCGAGCTGGTGGAGTTGCTCAGCCTGCGCTTCGAGCACCGCTGAGACGCGGCGTGCGGCCCCGGGCCGCCAGGCGGGCGTACACGTAGCCGTTCACCGCCAGCACGATCGCGCCCAGCACCATCTGCGTGCCGCGCGTAAGTCCCTGCGGGTACAGGATGTGGAGGATGTAGCGGTCCACGAAGCCGACCCGGTACGCATCGCCCCCGCCCAGCAGCCGCAGGTGGTTCTCCAGGTAGGTCAGCGGGCAGATCCATCCGCCGAACTCGATGGCGGCACCCCACGCGGCGGCCGGGACGTGCGCCCACGCCAGCTTCGGCCTGCGCAGCACGAGCAGCCCGCCCAGCGCCACGAAGAGCACGAAGGCGAGGTGCCCCAGGACGACGGCGTCCGCGAGGGCGCGGTAGACGGCGGGAGAGATCATCGCATCGGCGGGCGGAGGGTTCCGCTCCATGTACACCGCTGCCCGCGGTCCGAGCCGGATGGGCTCACGCTCGCGTCGTCCTCAGCCCGTCCGCCGCTGCGTCCCGCCCGCGTATCGCGTGGTCCACGCTGTAGCGCCCGCCGCCGCGCGCGGAGAAGTAGAGGAAGATGAAGCAGAAGAGGACCGCCGGCTCGCCCCCGTTCAGGAGGGGGACGGCACCGCGCGGGAAGTGGGCCTGGAAGTACGCCACCGCCATCTGGCCGGCCAGGATGAAGGCCACGGGGCGCGTGAACAGCCCCAGCACGATCAGCAGCCCGCCGAACACCTCCAGCACCCCCGCCACACCCATCTGCGAGAACAGCTCGACGGTGCCCGGCGGCGCGTCGGGCGGCTTGAGCCAGCCGAACAGCTTCTGAACGCCGTGCTGCATGAACATCAGCCCCGCCACGACGCGAAGCAGCGCGAGCGTCACTTCCTCGAAGCGGTGCATGAAAAAGGGCCGCATGGGGGACCTCCCGTTCGTGTGGATCGCCGGAAGCCCGTCCCGCGCCGCAACCCGCGCGCCAGCTACACGTCGAACGCAAAGGTCCGCCGCATGGCGAGCGCCGTGACGGCGTCCGGCGCGAGGCGGAAGAGTGCATCGCGGAGCCGCACGGCGGCCGGGCGCTCCCACTGCGCCACCTGACCGTACTGAAGCGACTGCCGGACGATGCCGACCACGCGCCGGAAGCGGCGGCGCTCGAAGTCGCGTAGCGCATCCGGGATCCGGGGGTTCTGTACGAGCGCGCAGGCGAGCACCGCGGCGTCCTCGATCGCCATGCACCCGCCCTGCCCCATGTTGGGCGTGGTGGGGTGCGCCGCATCGCCCAGCAGCGTCACCCGCCCGCGGCTCCACCCGCGCACCGGCGGACGGTCGTAGCTGTCGTTCTTGAGGATGGCCTCCGCGGGCGTCGCCTCCAGCAGCTGCGGAATTGGCTCGTGCCAACCGCGGAAGAGGCGGAGGAGCTTCGCCTTGGCGCCCTCGCCGCCATCGTCCGTCCCCTCTGGCTCGTTGGCCGTCGCCCACCACGCCACGCGTCCCTCGCCGATCGGCACGATGCCGAAGCGCAGCCCCGCGCCCAGCGACTCGGACAGCTCGCCCGCGCCGGGGAAGGTGCCCTCGGCCACGCCCCGCCAGACAGGATAGCCGCGGTACACCGGCTCGCCGTCATCCAGCAGCCGGCGGCGCACGGCGGAGCGCAGACCGTCCGCGCCCACGAGCGCCGCGCCCTCCACATCGCCCAGCCCCGCGAAGCGCACCCGCACGTAATCGCCCGCGTCGGTGAAGTCCTCCGCGGTGGCGCCGGTGGTCACCGCCCACGGGGGGAGCGCATCGGCGAGGGCGGAGTGGAGCGCCGCGCGGTGGATCAGCACGCTGGGTGCATCGTGTGCGCCGAAGCTCATGCGCAGCAGCACGCGCCCGTTCCGCGAGCGGATGGCGCCGTGCTGGAAGACGAAGCCGCGCCGCACCACGTCGTTCAGCACGCCCCAGCGGCGGAGCTGGCGCGTGGCGTTGGGCCACAGGCTGATGCCGGCGCCCACCTCGCGCAACTCGGGCGCCCTCTCGAACACCTGCGCCTCGAACCCCGCCCTCCGCAACGCGATCGCCGCCGACAGCCCCCCGATCCCGCCGCCCGCGATGATGATGGGTCTCGTTTCGTCAGTCATGCCCAACGACCTAGCCCGTCGCACGAAACGGCGGCGTAGGGAAAGCTCTGCAATCGTCTGTGGGGCAGCCGCTGAATCCGCAATCTTACGCAGAGACGCGGAGGCGCGGAGGAGTTCTCTCTCTGCGCCTCCGCGTCTCCGCGTGAGCCCTGCTGTTTTTGTGGCCGAGAGAGCGTTCAGCGGCCGGAGCTGAGGCGGTTGTGGCGGATGTCGCTGCGCCCGGCGGCCACCCCGGTCCCCACGCTCACGCCGAAGGCGAGCGCCGTGCCGAAGCCCACGATCGGGACGATGGCCGTCACCAGCATCCCTACGATCAGCGCCGCGAACCCGGCGACCACGGGAACGCCGCTGCCATGGACCTTGTCCACGAAGCGCAGGCGGTTGCGGACGAAGCGGCGGGACTGCGTGTATCCGAAGATGGCGGCCGCGGATGCGGCGACCAGCGCGATGAGTCCGAACATGGAAGTTCTCCGGTTTGCGGGGCGTGCGGGTGTGTTGCCGGAAATGGGGTACGCACCACTCGCGCCGCGGGTTTCACCGTTGCCCCGCGGCGGGGTCCGGTGCCATTTTCCGAACGATGCATCGCTCCGTACGACCCCCGCTCCCTCGACCCGCCATGACCACGCAACGCAGCCGGTCCCTCGCCGTCGCCCTGGCGCTGCTCTCTGCGGCGTGCGGCGGCGAAGCGGGCGGGAAGAAGAACGCGCGGCAAGCGCTCGGCCAGCCCGCCGAGCTCCCGTCGCCCGCGCCGGAGGGGAGCACCGCGCCCAACCTGGTCACCGATGCCCAAGGGCGCGTCTATCTCTCGTGGACGGAGCCGCGGCCGGACTCGGCGCACGCGCTGCGCTTCGCCGTGCTGGAGGACGGGCGGTGGTCCGCGCCGCGCACCGTGGCCGAGGGGCGCGGGTGGTTCGTCAACTGGGCGGACTTCCCCTCGCTCCTCCCGCTGAGCGGCGGGGGGATCGCCGCGCACTGGCTGCAGCGGAGCAGCGGTGAGAAGTACGCTTACGAGGTGCGCGTCGCCCGCTCCGCCGATGGCGGCCAGAGCTGGGGCCCCTCCGTCGTGCCGCACCGCGACGGGACCCCCACGGAGCACGGCTTCGTGTCGATGTGGGCCGCGCCGGGCGACTCGGTGGGCGTGGCGTGGCTGGACGGCCGCAAGTACGCCGGCCGCGAGGAGGGCGACCCCGCCGCCGAGACGGCGATCATGACCACGCGCATCAGCGCGGACGGCGGCGCCGCGCCCGAGAGCCCGCTCGACCAGCGTACCTGCGACTGCTGCCAGACCGCGATGGCCATCACCAGCGACGGCCCGCTTGTGGCCTACCGCGACCGCACCGCCGACGAGATCCGCGACATCTACTTCACGCGCCTCGACGGCGGCCGCTGGACCCCACCGCGCCCCGTGCACCCGGACGGCTGGAAGATCCCCGCGTGCCCCGTGAACGGCCCCGCCCTCTCCGCGGACGGGAGCCGCGTGGCCATCGCCTGGTTCACCGCCGCCCGCGACACGCCGCGCGTGCAAGTCGCCTTCTCCGAGGACGCGGGCGCCACCTGGAGCGCCCCCGTGCGCGTGGACGGCGGCACCCCGGCGGGCCACGCGGACGTCAAGCTCGTGGACGGCGGCGCCCTGGTGAGCTGGATCGAGCGCTCCGCGGCCGGCCCCGCCGAGGTGCGCGTGCGGCGCGTGGCCCGCGACGGCGCGCTGGGCGAGCCGCGGACGATCGGCGGCGTGCCGGAGCGGTCCGTGCCGCGCATGGCCGTCGGCGGCAGCTCCGTCGTCTTCGCCTGGACGGCGCCCGGCAAGCCGTCGCGCGTGCAGACCGCGCGCATGGAGCTGGGGCGGTGAGGGCCCTCACCCCCGCTCGTTCCTCGCTGCCCCCTCTCCCGATAACAGGAGAGGGCTGCGCCCTCACGTTATCGAGAGAGGGGGCGCGGGACGGGGACCGGATGCCCGCCTCCGCCCCTCCCCCAGCGGTTTGGGGGAGGGGCAGCGAGGAACGGGCGGGGAGGGGGCCCGCGCGCCTGGCCTTCGCCTTCGCCCTCGCCACGCTCCTGGCCCTGGCGGCCTGCGACGTCCCGCGCGGAGGGCCGCCGGCGGTGGGGAAGCCGGCGCCGGAGTTCGAATCCGTGGCGCTGGAGGGGGGCAGGCCGGTGTCGCTCAAGGAGATGCGGGGAAAGCCGGTGCTGCTGAACGTGTGGGCCACCTGGTGCCATCCCTGCCGCGAGGAGATCCCCGCGCTCCAGAAGATCCACCAGGCGCGGCCCGGGCTGGCGGTGGTCGGCGTCAGCGTCGACGATCCGGGGCAGGAGGAGGAGATCCGCGCCTTCCTGCGCGGCTTCGGCGCGCGTTACACCATCTGGCTGGACCCGGACCAGCGCGTCTCCTCCACGTTCGCCACGGTCGGCGTGCCCACCACCTTTCTGATCGGCGCGGACGGGACCATCCTGTGGAAGCACGTCGGCCCCGTGCGCGCCGACGACCCCGCGCTCAACCGGGCGCTCGACAGGGAGCTCGGCGGCTGATGCGCATCATCGAAGACGCCGAGGGCCGCAGCTGGGACGTGATGGTGGGGCGCGGATCGTGGGGGTCGCTCGTCCTCCTCTTCTCCCTGCGCGGCGCCAACGAGAACCGCACCGCCGACATCGCCTCCGAGACCGTGCGCCAGGCCGAGCAGGAACTCTCCGCCCTCTCCGACGACGAGGTGCGCGCGCGCCTCGCGGAGTCGAAGCCCTGGGAGTAAGCCGCGCCTACATCCCGGGCTCGTTCTCCGGGGGCGGGAACGCGATGAAGGCGACCGCGAGCACCAGCAGGCCGGGGAGCGACCACACCAGTGCGTTGCCGAGGAAGTACGAGACCACCGCCAGCATCCCCGCGCTCTCGCCCAGCGCCCATCCGATGATGCTGAAGGTGCACCGCTTGGCGCGCGTGGAGAGCGTCTCCATCCTGCTGCGGAAGAAGAAGATCGGCACGAGCATGGCCACGGCGAACACCGCCGCGATGTACCCGATCTGGAGCGGCGGGTCGGGCCGGGGCTCGCGCACCAGCGTGGTCACCACCGCGAACATCGCCACGCCCATCGCCATGGCGGCGCGGATGATCTGCATCACCATCGCGGGCGGGCCGTGGATGCTCCCGGATGAATCGAAATCGCCCATGGAAGTGCCGTGGCAGGAGGATTTTGCGCCGAGTGATGGCGCGGGCGGGGCAGGGGCTCCCCGTGGATTCCCAGTATAATCGCCGGCGTTGGCCCCGCGTAGCTTTCGATGGGCGCGGGATGGTCTGGCGGAGGACGCGGGCGTAGCTTGGCGGTGCGGCGGCCGCTGTGGAGCCTGCCGCGATACCCAAGCCACTCGAAGTTCGCATGAAGCTCAAAAGGATCGCATCGCTGGCCGTCGCCGGATGGTTGGCCGCCCTCCCCGCCGCGGCGCAGCAGCAGCCCGCCGCACCCGCGCGCCGCCCGACGCTGGTGGTGCTCATCACCGTGGACCAGCTCCGCCCCGACTACTTCACGCGCTGGCCCGGGCAGCTCACCGGAGGGCTGGCGCGTCTGTACGACGGCGGCGCCGTCTTCACGCGCGCGTACCAGGACCACGCGATCACCGAGACGGCGCCGGGGCACGCGAGCACGCTCTCCGGGCGCTTTCCGCGCAGCACCGGGATCGTGCAGAACATCGCCGGCGTCGGCGACCCGCAGGCGCCGCTCCTGGCCGGGAGCACCATGGCGGGCGCCTCGCCCTTTCGCTTCCGCGGGAGCACGCTGACCGATTGGCTGCGCTTCAAGGACCCGCGCACGCGCGCCCTCTCCGTGTCGCGCAAGGACCGCGGGGCGATCCTTCCGCTCGGCAGGGCGCAGCAGGACGTGTACTGGTGGGGCTACAACGGCGCCTTCACCACCAGCACTTACTATGCGGACACGCTTCCCACCTGGGTGCAGCGCTACAACGCGTCGCGGCCGGCGCGGCGCTTCGCGGGGAAGGCGTGGACGCCGCTCCTCCCGGCCGCGTCATACACGGAGCCGGACAGCGTGCGCGCCGAGAACGGCGGGCGCGAGTACACCTTTCCGCACGTCCTTTCCGCCGACCCGGACACGGCGGGGCGCACCATCGTCGAGTTTCCCTGGATGGATGAGCTCACGATGGAGTTCGCGCTGGCGGGGCTCCGCGAGCTGAAGCTGGGGCAGGGGCCGCAGACGGACGTCTTCGCGGTGTCGTTCTCCACGACGGACGCGGTGGGGCACCGCTACGGCCAGGACTCGCGCGAGATCCACGACCAGGTGGTGCGGCTGGACCGGATGCTGGGCGTGTTCCTCGACTCGCTGTACGCCGGACGCGACCCCGCGAGCGTGGTGATCGCGCTGACGGCGGACCATGGCGTGGCGCCCATCCCCGAGGTGCGCCACCCCGGCGACGCCGCGCGCTACCACGCGAACCTGGGCGCCTTCACCCGCTGGCTGGGCGCCGAGGCGCGGCGGATGGGGGTGGACAGCGCCGCCTTCAACTTCGACGATGGGATGGTGGCGTACGATCCCGACGCCTTCTTCCGCGCCGGCCGCGACCCGGCCGCGCTGCTCCCGGAGGCGATGACGCGCTTCGTGGCGTGGGCGCGCCGGCAGCCTGGGGTGATGCACGCCAGCCTCGTAAAGGATCTGCCGCGCGATTCGGCCACCAACCCGGTGACGCGCCGGTGGATGCACATGCTTCCGCCCGATCTTCCCGTGGCCGCCGTCGTCACGCTGCTGCCGGAGCACGTGTGGGGGATCGCGACGTACGGGCAGCACGGCACGCCTCACGACTACGACGCGCACGTGCCGGTGATCTTTTACGGCTCCACGATCCGTCCCGGGAAGTACGCCCGCTTCGCCCGCGTCGTGGACATCGCGCCGACGCTGGCGCGCATCGTGGGCGTGCGGCCGACCGAGGCGCTGGACGGGCGGGTGCTGGTGGAGGCGCTGAGGTAGGCGGACAGGCGATGGACGGTGACACGATGTTCGGTGCGGCGTCGGGCACGGGCAGCCACGTGGGGCTGCCCCTACGGGATTGGGTCCGGCGGTTCAGCGCTTGCGCCCTGTCGGCGGGGCGGTCTAGCTTCGGCGGGTGTGGCCGGCCGTTCCTGATCCCCGTTCCCCGCTTCCCATGAAGCCCCAGCGCCACGCAGCCATCCTGGAGCTGGTCCGCGACCGGCGCGTCTCGTCGCAGGAAGTCCTCCGCGACTTCCTGGCGGAGCGCGGCTTCGAGGTGGCGCAGGCGACCCTGTCGCGCGACATCCGCGAGCTGGGGCTGGTCAAGGTGCCCGACGAAAACGGCGGCTCCACCTACACCCTTCCGCCCGGCGTCACCGACCCCACCCCGACCCTCGCCCGCCTCCTTCCCTCGCTCTACCTGGGATCGGACGGCGTCGGCAACCTCCTGGTGGTCAAGACGATGGTGGGCGGCGCGCAGCCCATCGCGGTAGGGATCGACTGGGAAGAGTGGCCCGAGGTCCTCGGCACCGTGGCGGGCGATGACACCATCCTCGTCATCCTCCGCGACCCCGCGCACCTCGACACCATCGTGCGGCGCATCGAAGAGATCGCCGGCGTTTAATGGGAGAGATCCCCATCCCCAAAACTCGCCGGGGCGTGAAGCCGTCCGCCGCCCTCGCCGCGCTCCTCCTGACCGTTGCCCCGGCCGCGGCGCAGGAGCACGTGCATGCGCCCGATTCGGCGGCGGTGCGGCTGAGCGTGAGCGCGCAGGCGATCCCGCTCGTCACGCACACGGCGCCCGCGCTCAACGGAGAGTCGAGCACCGAGGCGCAGGTGACGCAGCCGCTGGTGATGGCGCATGTTACGGGGTGGGGCGGGCGGGCGGCGCTGGTGGCCAGCATCAACCTGGAGGCGCTCTCCCTCGCGGACGGCGAACCGAATCCGGGGATCTGGGGCGAGGGGTTCATCGACCGCCGCCACCCTCACACTGTCATGCACGAGGCGGTCGCGACGTTCTCTCCCCTGGGCGGCCCGCACGCGCGCGGCGAGATCTCGGTGAGCGCGGGCCGCGGCTTCGTCCCATTCGGCAGCGACGACCCGATGGTGCGGCCCTTCGTCAAATTCCCCGCCAACCACCACCTGGCGCAGGTGCTGGAGCGGCTGATGACCATCGTGGCCGTGCGGCGCGGCCCGCTGGCGCTGGAGGGGGCGCTCTTCGCCGGAAACGAGCCCTTCGGCACGGGCGACATGGGCGACCCCGGCCGCTTCGGCGACTCGTGGGCCGTGCGCGCCACCCTGGCTCCGCGCCGCGGCTGGGAAGCATCCGGCGGCTATGCCCGGATCAACTCGCCCGAGGAGCCGCGCGGCGTGGGCCTCGATCACGACAAGATCGCCGCCTCCGTCCGCTACGAGGCGGACTGCGGGTCGGCATCGCGCGACTACGCGCTGGTGGAATGGGCGCGCACGGACCAGATGAACGGCTCGCTCCGCTCCTTTCGCCTCTCGTCCGTGCTGGCGGAGGGAGCGGTCCGGCGCCACGGCATCGAAATGGCGCTGCGCCTGGAGCGCACCGAGCGTCCCGAGGAGGAGCGGCTGGCGGACCCCTTTCGCACGCCGTCGCCGCACGCGGACGTGTCGCTGCAGGGGATCACGCGCTGGACGATCGCCACGCTGCACCTGAGCCACGGCGCCGGCTCGCTGGGCGGCATTCGGATGCGCCCGTTCGTCGAAGCCGCGCGCCTCGCCGCCGAGCCGCTCCGCACCGCCAGCGTCTTCGTGCCGCGCGAGTTCTACGGCTCGGACCGCATGTGGACGTTGGCCGCCGGTGCCCGCATCGAGATCGGCGGCACGCACCCCCGAATGGGCCGCTACGGCGCCGCGGCCCGCGGACACTGAACGCACTCACGCACCAACGCACTCACGCACTTCCCTTCATCGATCCATGAAACGCACCCTCCTCCTCCTCGCCCTCGCCGCCGCCGCGTGCGACAACAACCCGGCCGATCCGGACCCGATTCCCGATCCCAACTGCGCGCAGATCACCGCGCCCGCGGTGCTGGGGCTGGGGTGCGTGGCGGAGCGCTACACCGCCGAGGTGGCCGTCAGCGGGCGCTGGGCGTACACCACCAGCTGGGGGCAGCGGGGCCCGAATCGCGTCCCGGGCAACGCCATCAGGGTGTGGGACGTTTCCGGAAAAATCCCCGCGCCGGGGGATTCGGTGATCGTGGACGATGCCGCCACCACCGGCGACGTACAGGTCTCCGACGATGGCAAGCTGCTGGTGGTCGCCACCGAGCGGCGCCCGGGCCGCATCGTCGTCTTCGACCTGACGAACCCGGCCAAGCCGCGTGAGGTGTCGCGCTTCACCTCCACCAACACCGACCCCGGCGTGCACACCGCCGAGATCGCGCGGGTGAACGGCAAGCTGTACGGATTCCTCTCGATCGACCCAGGGGCCAACTTCGACGCGCGGCTGGTGGTGGTGGACCTGAGCAACCCGGCAGCGCCGCGCGAAGTCCTTTCGCGGGTGATGGGCACCCCCTTCATCCACGACGTCTTCGTGCGCGACGGCATCCTCTTCACCGCGCTGTGGAACGCCGGGATGACGATCTGGGACATCGGCGGCGGCGGGCGCGGCGGCTCGCCCGAGAACCCGGTGGAGCTGGGGAACGTGAGGACGGTGGGCGGCGCGGTGCACAACATCTGGTGGCTGCACACGGGCGGCGTCAACCGCTTCGCCGTCATCGGCGAGGAGCAGCCGGGGATCATCGGCAGCACCTCGGCGGGCGACATCCACGTGGTGGACGTGAGCGACTTCACGAGGCCGCGCGAGGTGGCCTTCTACAACGTCCCCGGCGCGGGCACGCACAACTTCTCGGTGGACGAGGCGAGCGGCACCCTGTACGCCGCCTACTACAACGGCGGGGTGCGCGCCCTGAACGTCGCCGGCGACATCTCCGTCTGCGACGCCTCCGCCCGCTCCGCCGACGGCCGCTGCGACATGCGCAAGGCGGGGCGCGAGGTGGGCCGCGTGCTCGACGTCCCCGCCGGCGGCCGCAACTTCTACATCTGGGGCGTGCAGCACGTCGGCGCCAACGTCTACGCCTCCGACATGCTCAACGGCCTCTGGAAGCTGGACGCCGCCGCCATCCGGCGCTGACACTCCAGCAAATTATCCGGAGATCGGCGGCTCGTTTTCGATGATACGATGGACGAGGTGAACGAAAGCGGCCTCATCCTGAGCATGAACCGCTGGGAAGCGGTCGAGGTGGAGCACTGTTCGCTGCACCTCCGGGCTCATCCAAGCGATCGCTTTGATTGCATTCGTGTGCAGAGCGTTGAGCTTGAGGTGCCAGACCGGCCGGTGGTGAAAAACCATGTTGCGGAGGCGCGTCAATTCCGAAAGAACTGAGTACACGTGCTGACGTGTGCGAAGCCTGCGCGGCAGATGCGGGAAAACCGCCTTCAGATGCCGGGGCCAGAGTGCGGTCGGCCTTCCGTCAGCAGGGTAGTACGAGGATCGTGGGCTGATCTCGTATTCGCGCGTGAAGAGCCCGGTCCAGAAGCCAAGCGATAGCCCTTCTACCAGCCGGTTGGCAGAAGGCCCCTTTCTCTCCTGGACGAACACGCGGGCTTTGGTCCGCCGGATCTCCTCGCGGTCACCCGGCGCGAGCACGCCCGGGTCAGCATCCAGCCATGATCCCGCGCTCGGCAGCTCTCCGGGGTTGGGAGCGCCGAGCTGCGGCGGGCTCGCTGGGAGCGCAGCGCCCAAGACAGCGTCGATGCGGTTCCGCAACGTGATTTCGAGAACGTGCAGCACCGGATAGAGCGACTCGCAAAGCGCGAGATTACGAAAGTACCGTGCGAGCACCACCGTGTCGGTGTCTTTTGGAGAGGCACGAAACCCGACTTGAAGGCGCGCAGGTGAGAGCGCGGTATTGATCGACGCTAGGTAGCTCGCTTGTGCAGATTTGGAGTTCATGGTATCTTATGCTCGCGCCTCGGGAGATCCTCTCCCGGCCCCGTAAGGTGAGCCGGTGATGGTTCCGAGGGATGGAAGTCGGCCCCGGCAGAGCACGCTCTGCCGGGGCTTCTCGTTCGTGCGTCGGGGGACATGATCCGCGCCATCGGCCGGCCCCGCAATGACCGGGCGGGCTTCGCCACCAAACCGGTTTTAGCGCTGGCGCAAAGTCATCGCGGGCGCAACTTTATCGCCCTTGGAACGCGTGTCCCCGCCGGTCCGCTGGAACCTCCACTACAGCAGAGATGAGCTCCGCGACCGCTGAGAAGACCCCGCCGTCCGACGCACTGGCCATACGCTGCCGGGGCCTGCACAAGAGGTTCGGCGAAACGGTGGCGGTGAAGGCGCTGGACCTGGACGTGCGCCAGGGCGAGTGCCTGGGGCTGCTGGGGCCGAACGGGGCGGGGAAGACCACCACCATCGAGATCCTGGAAGGGCTGCAGGAGCGCGACGGCGGCGAGGTGGAGATCCTGGGGATGGCGTGGGAGCGCGAGCCGCAGCGCATCCGCGAGCGGCTGGGAGTGCAGCTGCAGGAGAGCGAGTTCCCCGACCGCGCCACGGCCGAGGAGATCGTGCGCCTCTTTCGCTCCTTCTATCCGCAGGGGCCATCGGTGGACGAGCTGATGGGCTTCGTGCAATTGGAGGAGAAGCGCGCCACGCAGGTGCGCCACCTTTCTGGCGGGCAGCGGCAGCGCCTCTCGGTGGCGTGCGCGCTCGCCGGCGACCCCGCGATCCTCTTCCTGGACGAGCCCACCACCGGCCTCGATCCGCAGTCGCGCCGCCAGTTGTGGGACGTGTGCGAGGCGTTCAAGGGGCGCGGCGGCACCATCCTCCTCACCACGCACTTCATGGACGAGGCGGAGTACCTGGCCGACCGCATCGCCATCCTGGACCATGGCGAGACGATCGCGGAGGGCACTCCCGCCGAGCTGATCCACGGCCTGGGCGGCGCGCACGTCATCGAGTTCGCCACCACCGCGCCGCCCGCCGAGGACGCCTTGCGCGCCCTTCCCGGCGTCACCCGCCTCCGCCGCCGCGGCGACTCCATCCTCCTCACCGTGGACGAGCCGCACCTTTCTCTTCCGCCCCTCCTCGCCCTCGTGGCCGCGGAGGGCGGACAGCTGACGGCCCTCACCACCCACCGCGCCACCCTCGACGACGTGTTCCTCTCCCTCACCGGCCGCGACCTGCGCGAGGATTGACCAGAGCATAGGCGGGTGCAAATCAGACGCATCGCGGGCTTCCTTGACGATCGTTCCCGTGGATGTAAGTTTCACTCTGGTTCCCTAATGCAACCGGAGTGTCGCCATGCCCAGCCTGACCATCAAAGGAATACCTGTCGAGGTCCTGCAGCGCCTTCGCCATAGTGCAGAGGAGCACCGCCGCAGTCTCAACAGTGAAGTGCTCTATCGGCTGGAGCGCTCGATCGGGAGCGAACCTATAGATCCTGAGGTATTCATTGCACGGGTTCGCCGGCTCCAGGAGCGTACGAAGCTCCCGCCGCTAACGGATGAGATATTGGAGGAAGCAATGAATTACGGGCGCCCGTGATCGTCGCCGATTCCAATCTCGTCGCGTACCTGCTGATCGAGGGCGATCAGACCTCCACGGCGCAGGCCGTGCTGAAGCGCGATCCCATCTGGGCGGCTCCTCTGCTCTGGAGGAGCGAGTTCCGTAACGTGCTCGCGCTTTACCTTCGGCAGAAGCACCTCACGCTCGCGGATGCCCTCCAGTACGTACAGGAAGCTGAAGCGTTGCTCCACGGCAACGAGTATCAGGTAGAATCCGCTCCAGTGCTCCGCCTCGCGGAACAGTCGGAGTGCAGCGCCTATGACTGCGAGTTCGTCCACCTGGCCCAGGAGCTGAGCTTGCCGCTGGTCACCTCAGACAAGCGCGTGCTGCGCGCATTCCCGACGGTTGCAGTCTCGATGCAGGACTTCATCGCTTGAGGTTGGGATGAGCACCGGGAGCGTTTCGCGCAACGCGGCGCGAACCTCCAGCCTGCGGCCGTGTTCCGCCGTGGGTGAGGACGTTGCGCGCGTGTCGGGTTGCCGCTTATGACGCCCCCCGCCGTGCCCGAGCGCCTGAGCCCGTTGCGCGAGCTGATGCTGGCGCGCATCCGCTCGTTCCTGCGCGAGCCTGAGGCGCTGTTCTGGACGTTCGTGTTCCCCATCCTGATGGCGGTGGGGCTGGGGATCGCGTTCCGGGAGCAGCCGGTGCAGCGGGCGGCCGTGGGGGTGGAGCGGGGGAGCGCGGCGGAGCGCTATCTGCCCGCGCTGCGGCGCGCGCGGGAGGTGGAGGTGCGCGTGCTCGATTCCGCCCAGGCCGAGCGGGCGCTGCGGCGCGGCGAGGTGGCGGTGGTGCTCGCCGGCAGGGACGCGGTCGTCTTCCGCTACGATCCGGGGCGCGAGGAGAGCCGCGTGGCCCGCCTGCTGGCCGACGACGCGCTGCAGCGGGGTGCCGGCGCGCCGCGGCCCGTCGCCACGCGCGACGACGGGGTGCGGACGCCGGGCGGGCGCTACATCGACTGGGTGATCCCCGGGCTGATCGGGCTGAACCTGATGAGCACGGGGATGTGGGGGCTCGGCTTCGGGCTGGTGCAGATGCGGCAGAAGAAGCAGCTCAAGCGCCTCGTCTCCACCCCCATGCGCCGCGGCGACTTCCTCGCGGCGCAGATGGCGGCGCGGCTCTGCTTCCTCTTCCTCGAGGTGCCGCCGCTGGTGATCTTTGCGTGGCTGGCGTTCGGGGTGAGGCCGCAGGGGTCGGTCCTGCTGCTGGCGGCGCTCGTCTTCCTTGGGGCGCTCACCTTCGCGGGGATCGGGCTGCTGGCGGCGTCGCGGGCGCGCACCATCGAGGGGGTGAGCGGGGTGCTGAACGTGGTGATGCTCCCCATGTTCGTGCTTTCGGGGGTGTTCTTCTCCGCGTCGCGCTACCCGGCGGCGCTGCAGCCCGTCATCCAGGCGCTTCCGCTCACGGCGCTCAACGATGCCCTGCGCGCCGTCTACAACGAGGGGCAGGGGCTGGCGGCCGTTGCGCCCGAGGCGGCGATCCTGCTGGCGTGGACCGCCGGCGCCTTTCTCCTGGCGCTGAAGACGTTCCGCTGGCAGTAGCCTGTCAGAAACCGGCGGGCGCCGCGCGTTGCACCGGGTCCGCGCTTTCCGCCTTCCCCGCAACGTCGAGGACCCGTCATGCGTCCCATCCCCTTTCCGCGCATCCTGGCGCTCCTGGCCCTGCTCCTCGCCGCGCGGCCACTGGCGGCGCAGACGGTCCAGGGCGAGCTGGTGGATGCCGCGCGCAGGCCGCTGGGTGGCGCCATGGTGGTGCTGCTGGATGCGGACGGGAAGGTGCGAGGCCGCGTTCTGACGGACGAGGCCGGCCGCTTTACCCTGCGGGCTCCGGGAGCCGGGAGCTACCGGCTGCGTGCGGAGCGGATCGGCTTCCAGGCCACCGAGTCGCCCGCGCTCGCGCTGGCCGCCGGCGAGACGCGGCAGTACCGCATGGAAGGGACGACGAGCGCCGTGACGCTGGAGGCGGTGACGGCCGGGGCGCGCCGCCGCTGCGAAGTGCGTCCCGAGGAAGGGACCGCCACCGCCGCGGTGTGGAACGAGGCGCGCAAGGCGCTGGACGCCGCCGCGTACCTCCAGGAGCGGCAGTCGCTGCGCTTCCGCGTGGACCAGTACACGCGCGACCTCACCGTAAGCGACCTGCGCGTGCTGGCGGAGGACCGCAAGGCGTCGACGTCGGTGGGGCCGCACCCGTTCCGCAGCCTCCCCGCGGAGCAGCTGGGGCGCGACGGCTACGTGCAGACCACGCCGCAGGGCACCTTTTACCACGCGCCGGACGCGCAGGCGCTCCTCTCCGATGCCTTTTTGGACGGCCACTGCTTCCGTATGGTTCCGGGGGAGGGGGAGAACGCCGCGCGCGTGGGGATCGCCTTCCAGCCCGTGGGGGGGCGCCGCCTTCCCGACGTGGCCGGGGTGCTGTGGGTGGACCGCGCCACCCGCGAGCTGAGCCACATGGAGTACCGCTACGAGAACCTGGAGCCCGGCGCCGGGAGCGACAAGCTGGGCGGGCGCGTGGAGTTCGGGCGCAGCCCGGGCGGCGGGTGGATCGTGCAGCGCTGGTGGGTGCGCGTCCCCGCGATGTCGGTGGACCAGAGCATGCGCGCCACCGGGAATTCCGGGATGGCGGTGGAGCGCCGCGCGCGCCTTACCGGAATCCGCGAGCAGGGGGGCGAGGTCAGCGCCGTCTTCGCGGCGGACGGCCGGCCGCTGGAGCGCGCGCCCGTACGCCTGGCGCTCACCGGGCGCGTGGCCGACCACACGGGCGCACCGCTGGCCGGCGCGCAAGTCTTCATCTCGGGCACCAGCCACGAGGCGGTGGCCGACTCCGCGGGCGAGTTCGTGATCGCGGGGCTCCCGGCGGGGGAGTACACCGTCTCCTTCGCCCACCCGCGGCTGGAGGCGCTGGAGGTGATCCCGCCGCAGCAGCGCGTCACGGTTGCGGCGGACGGCACCGCGCCGGCCCCGGTGCTCCTGGCATCGGCGGCGCCGGGCGCACGCCGCGCCGCGCGCCGCACCGACACCCTGCGCGTCGCGAGGGCGGACACCGCGGAAGAGCCGGTGATCGTGGAAGGGGTGACGGCGCGTGCCCCGCGCGGCTTCGGCGGCTTCTACGACCGCATGGCTGGGCGCGGCGTGACGTCGGGGCACTTCATCACCCGCAGCCGCATCGAGCAGCTCAGGATCCGCGGCCTTACCGACCTCCTCGCCACCGTCCCTTCGCTGGTGGTGAGCAACGGCAAGGTATACCTGCGCGGCATGCTGATAGGATCGGACAACACGAGCATCATGGGCGTGGACCCGGCGAAGCGCCGCCGTGCCGACCCCGAGTCGAGCGAGCCGATGCCGGTGACGCCGGGGTGCTTTCCCACGGTGTACGTGGATGGGCGGCGCTTCGGGGAGCAGGGGGACTTCAGCCTGGACTACATCAAGGCGCAGGAGGTGGAGGGGATCGAAGTGTACGCCCGTGACGCGCTGGCCCCGCCGCAGTTCCGGCACCGGGGGAACGAGTGCGGGGTAATCCTGATCTGGACGCGCTATCAGTGATGGGTAGGGCCAAGTGCCAAGTGCCAAGTGCCAAGTGCCAAGTGCCAAGTGCCAAGTGCCAAGCGCTGCCGTGCAGTTCGGCAGTAGGCACTTAGAAGTTAGGACTTAGGACTTAGGACTTAGGACTTAGGACTTAGGACTTAGGACTTAGGACTTAGGACTTAGGACTCGCGCTGTCACAGCGGCGGCCCGTCACTCGTTTACCACCCGCTGACGCACCGCGCGGCGGCCGGGCCGGGCTCCCCCTCGCCGCCCGGCCCTGCGCGGCGCCCAACTTCCACGCGATGCCGGGCCGACCCCTGTGCACCCCCTGCCATCCCTCTCCACCCACGGTGTGGCGGGCCCGCCACGGCGAGGCGCGAAGTTGAGCGCGCCGGAGGCCGGCGCGGACTACGACGCCCTCTTCCGGCGGGTGTACCCGTCGCTCTTCCGCTACCTGCAACGCCTTACGGGCGACACGGATGCGGCGGACGACATGGCCCAGGAGGCGTTCGTGCGCCTGCTGGGCCGCAAGCTGCCCGAAGACGAGGCCCGGCTCTGGCTCTTTACCGTGGCCACGAACCTCTTTCGCGACCGCACGCGCATGTCCAAGCGGCGCGAGCGGATCCTGACCGCCAACCCCTGGCGGCCGGCGGCCCTTCCCGGGCCTGAAGAGCTGCTGGAGCGCTCGCGCGCGGTGGACGGCGTGCGGCGTGCACTGGACCAGATCGCCCCCCGCGACCGGCAGATGCTGCTGATGCGCGAGGAGGGCTTCCGATACGACGAGATCGCGCAGGCGGCGGGGGTCGCGCCGGGCTCGGTGGGCACCCTGCTCGCCCGGGCCGCGCGGCGCTTCGCGGCGGTATACGAGAGACACGAGGAAAAGGACGATGAAGCACTTGGATGAGGGCACCCTCCAGGCACTCGCCGACGGCGAGCTGGCCGGCGGCGAGCGGCGCGCGGCGGATGCCCACCTTGCCGGCTGCGGCGCGTGCGCCGTGGAGCTGGCGTCCCTTCGCGCGGACCACGCCACGCTGGGCGCCGCGCTCGCCCGCGCCGACGTGGCGCCCCCCACCGCCGCCGCGCAGATGTCGCTGCGGCGCAGGCGTGCCGCGGCGCAGTGGGCCGGCGAGGGGCGGCGGGCGCTGCTCCGCGCCGCCATGCTCCTGGTGGCGCTGGGCGGGGTCGCCTTCGCGGCCGTCCCCGGCTCTCCGCTGCGCGAGTGGATCGCGGGCGATTCCCCCGCCGCCCCGGCCCGCAGCGAGCTCCCCGCGCTGAAGCCGAATGCGGCGCCGGCCCCCACCGTGCCCGCTCCCGCGGCCGGCGTCTCCATCCTGCCGGACGGCGGTGCGGTGCGCGTGGTGCTGAACGGCGCCGCGCCGGGTCTGGTGGTCCACGCCCGGCTCACCAGCGGCGAGCTGGTGGAGGTCTCGGCGAGCGGCGCGGCGGCGGGTGCCCGCTTCCGCACGGCGCCGGGCCGCATCGAGGTGCTGGATGCCGGCGCGGGCGAGATTCGCATCGCCCTTCCCCGCGGCGCCGATGCGGCCGTGGTGGAGGTGGACGGCCGCGTTTACGTGGCCAAGGAAGGCGCCGAGCTGCGGGTGTCGCCCCCGGGCGCCCCCTCCGCCACCGCCCCGGAGGCCGAGTTCCGCGTGGAAGGCTGACGCGGTCCTCCCCGTGTTCCTCCACTTTGCGCTCGCCCTGGCCGTGGCCTCCGCCCCGGCCGACACCGTCCCCACGGGGGCGGTGCGCGGCGTGGTGCAGAGCGACCGCAGCGGGCTTCCCGTAGCGATGGCGGTGGTGGAGGTGCGCAGCGGCGCGGCCCCACCGGCCGCGCGCTCCATCACCGACAGCACCGGCGCCTACGAGCTCCGCGGCATAGCGCCGGGGCGCCACACCCTGCGCGTCCACCACCTGGAGCACACGCCGCTGGAGATGGAGGTGCTGGTCCCCGGCGGCGGTGTGGTGACGCTGGACCTCGCCCTCCGCTACCGCCCCCTGGCGCTGGACACGGTGCGCGCCCGCCGCCCCGGCGAGATCCGCATGGGCGACACGGTGGCGGCCGAGCGGCACGAGGTGGCGTGGGTGGACTCGCGCGCGCTGGAGGAAGGACCGGGGCTGGACAAGGCCCTCGCCACCACCCCGGACGGAAGCGACCCGGCCGATCCCGGGGAGGTGTTCCACGTCCGCGGCTCGGCGGCGGACCTCAAGCTGGTGCTGCTGGACGGAGCGCCGGTGTACGCGCCCTTCCACATGGGCGGGCTGATGGATGCGTTCGAGCCCGGCGTCCTCCGCTCGGCGCGCCTCTACCTGGGAGGCGCCCCGGCGCGGTTCGACGGCGGGCTCAGCTACGTGATGGACCTGGCCACCCGCGGCGGCAACCCGGAGCGCCACTCGCTGGCCGGCTCGGTGGACGTGGTGAGCTCGCGCGGGGTGCTGGAGGGCCCGCTCCCCCGCGGCGCCACCTACCTGGCGAGCGGCCGGCTGGTGCACGGCGCCTGGATGCGGGGGCTGGAGGGCGACGACTTCCCGTACCGCTACAAGGACGGCGTGGCGCGCGTGGACGTGCCGCTGGCCGGCGGGGTGCTGCGCGCCACCGGCTTCGCCAACGAGGAGGGCGCCACCGCCGACCGCGACCGCAGCTTCGCCGGGTGGCGGAACGTGGCCGGCTCCGTACGCTACCGCGGCGGCTGGCTGGGGGAGGACGGCGAGCTGACGGTGGCCGGCGGGGGCTTCACGGCGGCGCTGCGTCACTATGGAATCCACGTCCTGGCTCAGCGCGGCCTCACGGAGCGCGCGCGCGTGGCCCTGGACCTGGGGCGCTCCGCGGGGCCGGTACGCCTGCGCTACGGCGCCGCGTACGAGTACACGCGCGTGCGCTACGAGGTGGACGAGGCGGCGCTGGGATGGGCCCCGCTGGTGCGCACCCACACGTACGGCGGCGCGACGGCCGCGTACGTGGACGCCACATGGCAGCCGAGCGCGCGGGTGAGCCTGCGCGGCGGCGTGCGCGGCGACTCGTACCGCTACTCGCCGCGCACCACCCTTTCGCCGCGCGGCTCCATCACCTGGCTGGTGGGCGACCGCGCGGCGCTCACGCTGGCGGCCGGGCGCTACCACCAGTACGTGCGCACCCGCACCTTCAGCGACGGCGATCCACCGCCCTCCTTCGCGGATTCGGTGCGGCGGAACGTGGCCTCGGAGCTGGTGGTGGCGTCGGCCAACCACGTCTCCGTGGGGCTGGACCAGGAGCTCTCGGATGGGGTGCGGCTGGGGGTCGAAGGCTTCTACAAGCGCTTCCGCGACGTCCCCACGCTTCCCGGCAAGGCCGCGTACAACTCGGGGATGGAGCTGTGGGTGCGCCGCGGCACGGGCCGGCTGACGGGGTGGATCGGCTACACGCTCACCTGGGCGTGGTCGCTGGAGGACGACGGCCTTTCCGCGGACGACATCGTGGGGCGGCAGGTGCTGAGCGCGGGCCTCGCCACTCCATTGGGCCGTGCGGCGAAGCTCAGCGCGCGCTTCCAGTACGGCTCCGGGCTCTCCGCATCGCGCATTCTCCCCGGCACCGCGGATCGGTCCGCGTTCCAGCCCGAGTCGCAGAACGCCCTGGCCACCGCCTCCGAGCCGCTCCTGGCCGTCCCCAGCGAGGAGCCGTACCTGCGCCTGGACGCGGAGCTCTCGCGCACCTGGACGCCGCTGCTTGCCGGTCGCCGCACGGAGCTGACCCCCTACTTCCGCGTGATCAACGCGCTGGACCAGCGCGAGCCCCTCTTCTACCAGCCCGGCCCCGACGGCGAAGACTCGCGCACCGCCGTCGGCGGGTTCCCCATCCTTCCCGTGCTGGGGCTGACGTTCCGGTTTTAGGCGCCTGAACAACGAGTCTCACGCGGAGGCCCGGCGGCCGCGTAGAGCGGCTCGCGGGAGACGCACAGAGGCACGGAGAGAGCTTTCTCTGTGCCTCTGTGACGTTCTCCCGGAGGGTCACTCGCCGGCGGCGGTCCGCCTTCCGGCCTTTTCCACTTCGGTGATGGTATGGGTGCCGACGAGATACGAGCGCGCACCGTGCCCCGGCCAATCGGGGATCGTCACGTTCAGACCGTAGACACGGTCGGAGCGCTCGAAGCGGGTGGAGACCACCAGTGTGTCACCGACGGCGACTCCCAGCGAGTCGAGGCGCGGCCAGGGGAGGTCGGCCTGGCCGCGGATGATGCGGTTGACGTTATGAGGATCGCGAGCATCCAGGTAGCGGAGCCTGTCCAGGAGGTACTCGCGAACCGGGATACCGGGGAGGGGCTCCGCGGTGCGGACCACCACGCGCTCTCTGGCCAGCCCCGTTTCGGACGGACGCGGGCCGAGGAGCCCTTCGCCACAGGCGGCGAGCGCCAGCGCCGCCGCGGCCCATCCCGCGAGCCGGAGCGGCAGCCGCGCGGGGCGGCTGCCGGTCCCATCCACCGATGCACGAGTGCCGCTGCATCGAAGTTCCATCACGTACCCTCCGTCAGCGGAAGTAGACGTACTTCCAGGTCGGGACCGATGCCTCGTCCGCGTCGATCTGCGAGTTGGTCACGCTCCCCGCCGCCCACTGCGGGAAGTATACTCCGTTGGCGAACGTCCCCGAGGTGCTGCCTGGCGCGTTCACGAAGTCGCGAACCCTGCGGCTCCACTCCTTCCAGTCCCAGCGGTCCCAGAACCAGTGGCCCCGGAAGTACTCGTACTTTGCCTGGCGCCCCACGTAGTTGTTGTGGTAGTCCATCGTCCTGCCGGCGTGCGAGTTGTTGCCGAACCACTCGCGGCCGTCCATGATCGCCCACGAGCCGGCCGCCGAGCAGTAGCGCCGCAGGTACATGCTGATGTAGATGTGCCGGAACGCATCGGCACGGTCGTCGCCCCCGGCGAACCCCGGGTAGTATTCCGCCTGCTTGCCCTCTGCGCGGTGCTTGCCGAGGAGCACGTGGATGGCGCAGTGCACGAGCGACGGCCCGATCACCCATACCGCCGGAATGATGCTCTGGGTGGTAACCCCGCCGGCGCCGCCGAACCCCTGGCTGGCAGTCGCGCGAATCATGTCGTCGCGGCTGGCCGCTTTGCCGGCGCTCGCCGGCTGCACCCAGGTGTTGTTCGGGTCGGCAAGCGACTCGTAGTAGTACAGCGTTTCCGTCTCGTCGCCCTCGGTCTGCAGGCTGTCTACGTACTCCTGCACGGTGGGGATGTAGGTGTCGCTGACCACGAACTCGGTGGAGCCGGTCCAGCTCTGGTCGGTCGCGGGCTCGAGGCCGCCACCGCTGATCCCGCCACCACTGCCACCACCACCGCCGCCGCCGCCGCCGCCGCCGGGGCACGTGGTGGGCTCGGACCCCGGCTCCGGCTGCATGGGCTCGAGCTCATAGTCGCAGCTCAGGGTCCCCACCAGCCCGTCGCCGCCGGCGCGGCGCAGGTCGCGCTCGTACGCCGCCCACGCCGCGCGGTTCCGGCTGGCCTCGGCCAGGATGTCCGTCATCATCCCGTCGTACCCCTTCGTCGGGTACAGCTTGCGAAGGCGCTTCTCCACGTATTTCTGGAAGTCCTTGTCCGTCTCGATGCTGACGTGGCGGGTCTCCGGGTGCAGATGGGCGTACTCCCGGTAGACGATGTACATGACCGACGCGGGGTACGTAGGCGTGCTCGTCTCGAGCTTGGGCGGGGCGAGCGGCGCGCGGGCTGCGGCGCGGGCGCGCGACGCCGTGGGGGCCGGCGACGGGCTGTCGACCACGCTGTCGCACGCGGCCACGATGAGGGGGAGCGCGACCAGGGCGCAGACCGACGCCCATTTGGAACGCCGGACGGGGGATGGAACGGACTGATGCACGATCATTACAACTCCTGGGGGTGGTACGGGGAACCGCGGGAAGGGCGGCTAGGGAGGCACAGCGCAAGGCACCGGGCGGTTCGCACACAAGTAGACGGGAAATCTATTTATCGCGTCGCGCAGCAAACTCCTCGGCCGGACGAAACAAGCTTATACACACTTTCTTCAGCGCGCAAGCTCCGACTTGAATAGAATGTCTCCCTTAGGGTGGGCTGCGGCGGTTGTGTGCCGCAGCCGTGCCAAAGCCCGCCCAACCCACTACATTGGCCGCCCGATGGAAGGAACCGACGTACCCGAGAACCGAAGCCTGCATGAGCACGACGAATCCGGCGGCCACGGGCGCCGCCCCGGCAGTCACCGTGGACGGCCTCTGCGCCCACCTCGGCAACCTGCAGCGCGCCGACAGGGGCGTGCTGTGCGACTTCGCGCGCCTCTTCTTCGCCAAGGTGCCGCGCTCCATCGCCGAAGAGCGCTCGCCTGAAGAGCTGGCAGCGATGACCGTGGGCGCCTGGGAGTTCCTCCTCCGCTCGCGGCCCGACCAGGTGAACGTCGAGCTGGTCGATCCTGGCGAGGAGGGGTGGCCCGCTCCCGTCACCGCCATCCGCGCGGAGGTGGGGGACAGGCCGTTCATCGTGGACACCATCCGCGAGTACCTCAACGCGGAGAACATCCCCATCCTGCACTACATCTACCCCGTGCTGCGCGTGGAGCGCGACGGCGCCGGGGCGATCGTGGCGGTGGGGGCGGGCGCGGGCGGCGGGCCCGGTTCGCTGGAGGCGCTGGTGCACTGCGAGGTCCCGCACGTGGCGCGTCCGGAGCGGCGCGCCGAGATCCGCGACGAGGTCGCACGCCGCCTGACCGACGTGGTGAAGGCCACGCGCGACTTCAACGCCATGCTGTCGGCGGTGGACGCGGCCACGGCCGCCGTGGAGGGCTACGCCGCGCGCGACGGCGAGCACACGGACGAGTACCGCGAGTACGTGGACTTCCTGCGCTGGATCCGCGAGGGCAACTTCGTCTTCCTCGGCTTCCGCGGCTACGATGTGCACGACGAGCGCCTCTCCGTGGACGCCGGCTCCGGGCTCGGCATCCTGGCCGACTCGGAGTCGTCCGCGTACGCCGCGCCCAGGCCGCTGGCAGAGCTCTCCGACGAGTTGCGCGCGCGCGTGGTGGGCGGGCCGCTGCTGGTGGTGAGCAAGGCCAACCGCGAGAGCACGGTGCACCGCCGCGCGCGGATGGACTACATCGGCGTGAAGAAGCTGGACGACGCGGGGAAGATCGTGGGCGAGTGGCGCTTCCTGGGGCTCTTCACCTCGCAGGCGTACTCGCAGAGCCCTTCCGAGGTCCCCGTGCTGCGGTTGAAGCTGCGCCGCATCCTGGAGGCGAGCGGCACGCGCCCCGGCTCGCACGACTACAAGGAGATCATCTCCATCGTGGCGTCGATGCCCAAGGAAGAGCTCTTCCAGGCATCGGCCGAGCAGCTCCACGACGAGGTCAACGCGGTCCTCGGGCAGCTCTTCAGCAACGAAGTGCGCGTCGTGCTGCGTCCCGATCCGCTGCGCACCGAGGTCGCCGCCATGGTGATCCTCCCCCGCGGCCGCTACAGCGCCGACATGCGCGCGCAGATCGGAACGCTCCTTTCGGAGCGGCTGGGAGGCACGGTGCGCTCGCACCACGTCGCCTTCTCCTCGGGCGACCAGGCGCGCCTCCACATCTACCTCTCGCTGCACGCCGATGCCGCGCCGGTGGAAGCGCCGACCGAGCGGCAGCTGGAGCGCGATCTGAACGTCCTGCTGCGCACCTGGGCGGATCGGCTGGAGGAGTCGCTCGCGGGTGTGGTGGAGCCCGGCGAGGCGCGGCGGCTGGCCACGGCCTACGCGGCCCGCTTCGGCGAGGAGTATCGCGCCGCCAGCATTCCCGCGGCGGCGGTGCACGACGTGATGGAGCTGGAGGGGATGCGCGCCCGCGGCGAGACGGTGGGCCTCGCCATCCGTCAGCCGGTGGAAGGAGAGACGGTGAGCCCCGGCGCCACCGTCCTCAAGCTGTACCTGCAGGACGAGCGGCTCGTCCTTTCCGACTTCATGCCCATCCTGGAAGACACTGGGGTGCGCGTGCTGGAAGTGGACACCTTTGAGCTCCTGCACCCCGGCGAGCCCACGCTGCGCGTCTACTCCTTCAACGTGCAGACGCGCGACGGCGAGCCGATCCCCGACGACCTGGCCCCCGCGCTGGCGGAGTGCCTCCTCGCCGCCCGCGCCGGCGACGCGCCGCGCGATCCCTTCAATGCGCTGATCCTGCGCGCCGGCCTGCGCTGGCGCCAGGCGGACGTGCTGCGCACCTACGCCAATTACGCGTCGCAGATCGGCGCGGTGCCCTCGCGGCTGGCGCCGGTGCGCGCCCTCTCCGCGCATCCGCGCATCGCCCGCCTGCTGGTGGATGCCTTCGAGACGCGCTTCGACCCCGCCCGCACCGGCCGCGACGAGGCGCAGGAGACCATCCACGGCGAGCTGGTCCGCGAGCTGGAGGGGGTCACCTCGCTGGCGGACGACCGCGCGCTGCGGCGGCTGATGAACCTGATCGACGCCACCGTCCGCACCAACTACTTCCGCCACGGCGCGGCCACCCCCACGGGGCGCAGCGGCGGCGTGCCGTACGTCTCCATCAAGGTGCGCAACGCGGACGTCGAGGAGCTGAAGAAGAGCCGGCTCCTCTACGAGATCTACGTGCACTCGTCGCGCATGGAGGGGGTGCACCTGCGCGGCGCATCCGTGTCGCGCGGCGGCATCCGCTGGAGCGACCGGCCGGACGACTTCCGCACCGAAGTGCTGGGGCTGGTGCTGACGCAGGTGGTCAAGAACGCCACCATCGTCCCCAGCGGCTCCAAGGGCGGCTTCATCACCAAGCGCGTTTTCACCGAGCGCGATGCGCAGATGGAGGAGGCGCGCCAGCAGTACATGACGCTGATGCGCGGCCTGCTGGACCTCACCGACAACATCGTCGAGGGGAAGGTGGTGCCGCCCCAGGACGTGGTGCGCCACGACGGCGACGACCCGTACCTGGTGGTGGCCGCGGACAAGGGCACGGCGCACCTTTCGGACACGGCAAACGCGGTGGCGGCGGAGTACGGCTTCTGGCTGGGCGACGCCTTCGCCAGCGGCGGGAGCCACGGCTACGACCACAAGCGCGAGGGGATCACCGCCCGCGGCGCGTGGGAGTGCGTCAAGCGCCACTTCCGCGAGATGGGCAAGGACATCCAGCGCACGCCCTTCACCGTGGCCGGGGTGGGCGACATGAGCGGCGACGTCTTCGGCAACGGAATGCTCCTTTCCGAGCAGATCCGCCTGCTGGCCGCCTTCGACCACCGCCACGTCTTCATCGACCCCAGCCCCGATCCGGCGGCGTCGTTCGCGGAGCGGAAGCGGATGTTCGCCCTGCCGCGCTCGTCGTGGGAGGACTACGACCGCGCCCTCTGGTCGCCGGGCGCCATGCTCGTTCCGCGCGCCTCCAAGGAGGTCGTGCTGACCCCCGAAGCCCGGCGTGCGCTCGGCATCCCCGAGAGCGTGGATCGGCTGGACGGCGAAGGCCTCGTGCGCGCGGTGCTCACCGCGCCCGTGGAGCTGCTGTGGAACGGCGGCATCGGCACCTACGTCAAGGACGCCGAGGAGACCCACGCCGACGCGGGCGACACCACCAACGATCCGGTGCGGGTGGACGCGCAGGAGCTCCGCTGCCAGGTGGTGGGAGAGGGCGGCAACCTCGGCTTCACGCAGCGCGCGCGCATCTCGGCCGCACTCAAGGGGGTGCGGCTCAACACCGACGCGCTGGACAACTCGGCCGGCGTGGACATGAGCGACCA
This sequence comes from Longimicrobium sp., assembly GCA_036387335.1. NCBI lineage: Bacteria > Pseudomonadati > Gemmatimonadota > Longimicrobiia > Longimicrobiales > Longimicrobiaceae > Longimicrobium > Longimicrobium sp. The sequence continues at coordinate 3,092 of DASVTZ010000172.1, read as the reverse complement.
CGAGGTCAACCTCAAGATCCTCCTCAACCGCGTGGTCGAAGGAGGCGGGCTGACGTTGGAAGGCCGCAACGAGCTCCTCGCTTCCATGACGGACCAGGTGAGCGAGCTGGTGCTGCGCAACAACATCGGCCAGTCGCTCGCCGTGTCGCTGGACCAGACGCGCTCAAAGGATGCGCTGGACGACTTCGCGGCGCTGATCGGCCAGCTCGAGCGCGACCGCCGCCTCGACCGCGAGCAGGAGGGGATTCCCGCGCCGGAGGAGATCCGCGAGCGGGCGCGCGAGGGGCTGGGGCTCACGCGTCCCACGCTGAGCGTGCTGCTGGCGCACTCCAAGCTGTACGCCAAGGCGCAGCTCCTGGAGAGCGACGTCCTGGACGATCCGGCGATGGACAGCTACCTCGTCCACTACTTCCCGCCGGCCGCCGTGGAAGCCGCGGGGGAGTCGCTGGTGCACGCCCACCAGCTCCGCCGCGAGATCGTGGCGACGGAGCTGGTGAACGACCTGGGGAACCTGATGGGCTCCTCGTTCCTCCACCGCGTCTCGCGCGACTCGGGGGTGGAGATCCCGCGGGTGGTGCGCGCATGGCTGGTCGCGTCGCGCATCGCCGGCGCGCCGGAGATCCGCACCGACCTCGCGACGCTGGAAGGGCGCTTCCCTTCGGAGACGGTGTACCGCTGGCTCAGCGGCCTGGCGCGCGTGCTGGAGGCGACCACGCACTGGGTCCTCGCCAACACCGCGCCGGACACGCCCACCCCCGCCCTGATCGACGAGGGGCGCGCGGGGCTGGCGACGCTGCGAGGTTCCTTTGCGCGCTTCGTGGCGGGCGAGGACCGGAGCCTCTTCCTCTCGCGCCTGGGCGAGCTGCAGGACCTGGGAGTCGATCGCACGATGGCGGAGCGGCTCATCACGCTGCGCTTCCTCCCGCAGCTCCTGGAGATCGTCGCCGCCGCCCGCGCCGCGGGCACGGAGACGCTGCGCACCGCCGAGGCCTACTACCTGGTCTCGGAGCGCGTCGGCACCGCGCGCCTGCGCGAGAGCCTGCGCACCGCCGCCGGCGACGACCCCTGGGACCGCCGCCACGCCCAGGCCCTGGCCGACGACGTCGCCGCCGCGCAACGCCGCCTGGTCGCCGAAACGCAGGCGCGCGCCGACGGGGCCTCTCCCGCCGCCGCACTCGCCGCGCTGGAGGAGGAGCGGGGCCGCGAGATGGCCGCCCTCCGCGAGCTCCTCGCCGAGCTGCGGCCCGACTCGCCGCTGTCGGCCCACGCACTCGCCGTGCGGCTGCTGACGGCGGTGGCGCCGGGAGGGTGAGTGCGTGAGTGCGTAAGTGCGGTTGTCGTCCTCACTCAGCATGGCGAAGTCTTCTTGCTGGTGGGGTGGCCGCTTCGGCGCTCGCGCTAGGTAAGTAGATTGACGAAGGTTCGAGCGGTCTTAGATTGGCTGGACAAATGGACTGGGAAACCCCGGTTGGCGCTGGGCTCTGGCTGTAAGCCGGGGCCCTTCGCTCGTTCGGAGGCGGAATACAGAGGTCCGGCGCTCGTGCGCCGGACCCCTGCTTTCATGCTGGCTGATACCCTAGAAGCAACGACCTCCGCCGCACCCGCCGCGGTGCCCTCGCGGCGACGACCTGCCCGAGCCCCAGGTATCCCGCCACCCGCCATGCCACCAGCAGGAGGAGCTGGAGCAGGATGATGCGCCCGTCGAACTGCCAGGTCGCGATGCCGGAGAGGATCAGGTTGAGGTTGAGGAGCACGGCGCCGACGGCTGCGGGAACCAGCAGGAGCCCGCTGAAGAACGCGGCGGCCACCAGCAGCTCCGTAAGCGGAATGGCGGCGGAGAGAATGCGGTCCGCGCCGGAGTCGATCAGCGCCTGCGCGATGTGGCGGTACGCGGCAAAGGGTGCCGGCGTCTGCCCGCGTGCGACCGCGTCCAGCAGCCCATGGAGCGGATTGCCGGTGAGCCACCCTCCACGGACCTTGGCGACCCCGAATTGGAGCCACACCGACCCCAGATAGATGCGCACCCCCAGCCAGAGCGGCGATGCCAGTCGGCTGGCGAAGAGCCAGCGCGCGGCGTGCGCGATGCGAGAGCGGAGTGCGTTCATGGTCCTTTCTCCCGTGCGGTGGAAGCGGTTGACCTTCCTCCGCAGGATACCCCGCCCGCTCGGCCCTCACAGTAGGCAAAGCTACCGAACTTCCGCCCTCCGCCCGCTGATCTTCACGCGCTCGCCCTCCTGACACCGCGTGGGGCAACGGCGTAACCGTGGGGCGTAAGGAGCGCGCAGCGCGCGCTCTGAACCACCGCGCGAACCCGGTTTCTGAATGTCCGTGTTTTATGCTTGTCCACGAGACACTGTGCCGAATAGCTTGGCGGCCGAGCCACTTAGAGGGCCACACCAGCATCCCGACAGGCAAAGCAATGAAGCGCTATCCGATCGTTGTCGAAGAGACGGAGACTGGATTCTCCGCATACTCGCCCGATCTGCCAGGCTGCATCAGCACCGGTGCGACGCGGGGCGAGGTCGAAGCGAACATGCACGAAGCGGTGGAGTTCCACATCGAGGATCTGCGCCTGGACGGCCTGCCGGTGCCGGAGCCCTCGAACGAAACGCCTATGTCGAGGTAGCCGCTTAGGGATCAGATCCGCGCGAGCAGTGGCACGAGCAGCTCCGGCTCAGGCTCGGTGGTCGCCCTCCACAGCGGACAGACGACCATCGCGTCGTAGTTCCGCTAGGAGAGCGGGTATTTCAGAGAGATCGATCCGGTCGAGGATCTTGTGCCGCTCCGCCGTATAGTCGCCGCTTCCTGGTTTGAGCTGCTGCAGGAACCGGATCATTCCCGACGGGCCCAACTCACGCGCGAGCGCCTCCATAACTCTGGACAGGATTCCATCCGCGGTTTCTTTCATTGGAGCAGCCATCGCAATGCTACCTCCTTCAGCCGGTGAGCGGGTGATTCCTTCCCCAAATTACAATGCAGCGCACGAAAAAACAGCCGTATCGTTAGTGCGCACCAGATGCGCCAACTGCATGGCGCAGCGTGCCTTACGGTCACGTAAAAAGAGCGGGCGCGCCGGGGAAGCCCCCGGCGCG
>DASVTZ010000171.1 GCA_036387335.1 Longimicrobium sp. | reverse complement strand
CACCGCGCGCGAGCGGGCGACGGAGCTGGCCGGCACCGCACGCGAGCGCGCGACCGAGCTGGCTGGCACCACGCGCGAGCGCGTCAGCGGCCTGGCGGAGACCGTGCGCGGCGGCGTCGCGGATGGGACCACGGGGGCCGGCAACCGCATCTCCGGGCTGCTGGACATGGAAGAAGGGCCGCTCGCCGCGCCGGTTGGCAAGGTGCGCGGCGGAGTGGGGACCGCCCGGCAGGGCGCGGTGGACGCGACATCCACGCTGGAAGCACGCATCCGCGACAAGCCGGTGCAGACGCTGCTCATGGCGGGGGTGGCTGGATTCGTCGTCGGACGTCTACTTCGATAGGAGCAACGATCCATGGATGAGACTCGTGATCCGTTCGGGGAAGACCGGACGATGAACGATGCGGACCGCCTTCCCGCGGGGCACGCCCTTCCCGGCGCCGACGTGCGTGTTGGGGACTCGACGGTATACAACACCGGCACCGAGGTGGGTGGCGGCGCGACGGGCGGAACCACGGGCGCCGCGGCCGCCGATCCGGACGCCACGCGCGCCGAGATCGAGCAGACGCGCGCGCGCATGTCCGAGACGATCGACGAGATCGAGGAGCAGCTTCTCCGCCGCAAGCAGACGCTGGAGGAGAAGCTGGACGTGAAGGCGCAGGTGCGCGAGCGCCTGGCCCCCGTGCGCGAGCGGCTGGCGCCGATCCAGGAAGAGGTGCACCGCCGCCCCCTCCTGGTGTTCGGCGGCGTCTTCGGCACGGGGCTCCTCCTGGGCTACCTCACCGGCGGCGACGACGACGACCGCCCGCGCCGTTCCGGTGGCGATGCGGAATACGACGGCGAGACGGACGTGCGCGCACGCCGCTGGGAGGAGCAGTCGCGCCGCCTGATGCGGCAGAACAGCGAGCAGGAGGAGGAGCTTCGCCGCCTCCGCGCCCGCTTGGAAGAAGCCGAGCGCCGCGCCGCGCGCGATCAGGAGCGCCAGGAACGCGGCGGCGGCTGGCGCGGCTCGCTGGGCAGCGCCATCGGGGGGATCTTTGGCGGCCTCCTGGGCCAGATCCGCGGCCGCGACGAAGAGGAGGAGGAGTACGACGTGGAGGTGGAGGTGCGCGCCACCGGCGTGTCGTACGACAACTACTCGCCCTCCACCTCGTACGAGTCGGGCGCCTACCCGCGCCGCTACGGCACGGGGTACAGCGAGAGCGAGTACGGCGGCACCGGCTACTCGAGCGGCGCCCCGTACGGCAGCGACGACTATCCGCAGCGCGGCTTCAGCCAGGGCGCCCACTACGACAGCGGCCTGGAGGATGGCGGCTACGAGTCCTCCACCGACTACCGCCCGCGCAGCGAGTACGACCAGGGCGACATCGGCAACGGCTGAAGCCGACTGCGGACACGAACACCGGGGGCGGCGCCACGTGCGCCGCCCCCGTTTCGCGTCCGGGGACCTACGTAGGGGCCGCGATTCATCGCGCCCGTGCCCTCCCCCGTCCCACCGCCCTCCTTCCGCACCACAATCCATGTCGGGGTCGCGATTCATCGCGCCCGCACCACCCCGCCACCCGCACCGCGATCCCTGTAGGGGCCGCCCCACGTGGCTGCCCGTGCCCGCCCCGTCTCCGCCCCCCGCCGTCTCGCGCACACCCCCGCGCCGCCCCTACATTCCTCCCACCACCGCGTACCCCACACCTACCCGAGAACCCAAATGCCGATCGCCCAAGCACTGCTCCCCGAATTCGACCAGGAGATGGCCATCACGCGCACCCTCCTGGAGCGCGTCCCCGCCGACCGCGCGGACTGGAAGCCGCACCCGAAATCCACCGCGCTCGGCGCCCTCGCCCAGCACCTGGCGACGATCCCGTCGCTCGGCCTGCGCGCCATCACGCTGACCGAGGTCGACATGAACCCGCCGGGGAGCCCGCCCCGCACCCCGCCGCAGTTCGAATCGGCGGAAGCGCTCCTCGCCACCTTCGACGCGAACGTCACGGCGACCCGCGCCGCCATCGCCGCCGCGACCGACGAGGAGCTGGGCGTCACCTGGACGCTCAAGAACGCGGGGCGCACCATCTTCGCCATGCCGCGCGCGGCGGTGCTGCGGACGATGCTGATGAGCCACATCATCCACCACCGCGGCCAGCTCAGCGTCTACCTGCGCCTCAACGACGTGCCGCTCCCCTCCATCTACGGCCCGTCCGCGGACACGCCGATGTGAGGATCAGACGGGCGGGGCGGGCGCACCTTTCGGAGTGGCGCGCGCGGCAGCAGCCAGAGCAGGGCGGCCGCCGCGTAGACCGGCCGCCCCCACCCCGCCAGCGCCGGCCCCGCCAGCAGCGCCACCCACAGCACCGAGACGCCGAGCTGCCTCAGGCGGGTGCGGCGCAGCGCGAGCTTCTGTTCGCGCCGCTCGGCGAGCCCGGTGAGGTCGCCGCGGCGCGCGCTGGTCTCGGCCATCCCGGCCGCCGCGGTCTCCTCGGCCACGGTGATCCCCACGCGCAGCAGCGACCTCCCCAGCCGCGCGAGGATAGCGAGCACGCCCACGACGGCGAGGATGCCCAGGAGCGGCTCGGGCAGCGAAACGGAGGCGATGGAGAGGTTCACGGCAGCATTTTCGCCCGCGAAGCTGCCGTTCGCAAGCATGCGGTGGCGCGTGGTTCGCGGAGATCTGCGCGCTTCTAGCCCGGGGTGCGGGCGGGGACGCGAGCCGGGGGCTAAAGCCCCCGGCTGGAGCCACGGGAAGGCGGCTGAAGCCGGCTCGAGAGCGGCGGGCGGTTCGCGGGGGCCGGCATCGGCGCAGCCCAGGACACGGGCAGCCACGCGGGGCGGCCCCTACGGGATTGGGGTGCGTCGGGCGGAGGTTGGGGTGGCGGCGGGGGAGGGCAGACACGCAGGTCTGCCCCTACCGAGAATCGTGCGCGGGGCGGGCGGCGGGGCAGCCCGTGACACGGGCGCGATGAATCGCGCCCCTACCACAACGTTTGCGGCGGAGGGGTGAATTCTCCCCCTCACCCGCCCTGCGCCCCCGCAGGCGGGGGAGGGGGCCGGGGGGAGGGGGCCTACGATCTCCCGATCTCCAGCACCTCCACCACCACCGCCTTGCGCCCCCAATCCGACGCTTCGCGGCAGGAGTCCATGTAGATGTCGATCTTGTTGCCGCGCACGGCGCCGCCCGTGTCCATCACGACGAAGACGCCGATGGGGCGGCCGTCCGGGTGCGACACGCGGACCAGGGAACCCAGCGGGAGGACGCGGGGGTCCGCAGCCGCCATCCCGTCGCGGGTGCGCACGCCGGTGCGCATCAGGCCCCTGAGGCAGTAGGCCGTGGAGCTCATCTCGATGCGCTCGCGCACCTCGAACGACCCGGCGGTCGCGCGCGGGGGCGTGGCGGCGTGCTCGGCGCGGTGCTCCGCCTCCACCTGGGCGCGGATGCGTGCCTCGATCGAGCGGAGCAGCTCCGGGCTCGGTTCGGCGGGCGCGGCGGGGAAGGCTGCGGGCGGGAGGTAGTTCGTAGGCGCGGGCACGGCCGGGGCCGCGACGGCGCGCGGCGCGCACGCCCACACGCCCATCACCGCGGCGAGAACCAACCCCGCGGCGACCAGGGTGAAAGTCCGGGAGATCGGGGCGCGGTGGGAGAAAGTGCTCATAGGGCGGGTTCTCGCGGGAGGGAGTCCGGCGCGGTCAGGACATGGGGAGCGCGCTCTCGTCGCCCAGGAAAAGGCGCGAGCGGCGGTAGCGCACGAGCGCGTGGGTGAGCACCAGCTTCAGCAGCACCGCGAGCGGGACCGCGAGCAGAAGCCCCACGAAGCCGAAGAAGAAGCCGAAGATGGAGAGCGCCAGGATCACCCACACCGGGTGCAGGTCCACGCTGTCGCCCACGATCTTGGGGCCCAGCACCGCGCCGTCCAGAAGCTGCACGAACACGAAGACGCCGACCGCCTTCAGCAGCCCCACGCCCGGGTCCGGAGTGAAGAGCGCGATCACCAGCGCGGGGATCAGCGTGAGCACCAGCCCCACGTACGGGATGATGTTGAACACCCCCGCCATGATCCCCAGCAGCAGCGCGTACGGAAAGCCCGTCACCCACAGCAGCAGCCAGGTGAGCACCCCCACCGCCGCCGACTCCGTCAGGTTGCCGCGCACGAAGCCGTAGAGGAGCCGGTCGTACTCCCGCGCGAACCCCAGCACCCCGGGCCGCCTCTTGAGCGGCACCAGCTCGCCCATGCGCGCCGTGATGGAAGGCCAGTCGCGCAGCAGGTAGTAGGTGAGGATGGGGGTGAGGAAGACGTAGCTGAGGATGTTCAGGATGGTGCCCACCCCCCGCCCCAGCCCCAGCACCCCGGCCCACGCCGCCGCCGCGATGGCGGACTGCCGCTGCTGCAGGTACGCCACCATCTGGTCGGGGCGGATGGCGCGCATCTTCTGCACCAGCGCCTGCTCGTCCACCCCCGGGATGTCGCTGCGGATGAGCCGTGCCTGCATCCCCTCCACCCACACCGTCGCCCGCTGCAGGTAGGCGGGCGAGTTGCGGATGAAGTCGCTGATCTGCCCCCCCAGCGCCGGAATCCCCACGAAGAAGAGGAGCCCCAGGATCACCAGCGTGGGGATCGCCATGATCAGCGTCCCCCAGGTGCGCGAGATCCCACGGCGCTCCATGCGCGACACCAGCGGGTGCTGCAGGTACGCAAAGGCGAGCGCCAGCAGAAAGGGCGCGAGCAGGAACCCCGTGGCGTTCAGCGCCCAGATCAGCGTGAGCATCCCCGCCGCGCTCACGATCAGCACGTAGATGCGCGTCCCCTGCAGCGGCGCCGTCACGAAGAGCAGCAGGAGGAAGACCAGGAACGGGCTGAGTATGCCGCGCACCGTGTACAGAAAGATCCCGAGCACCACGACGACGATCACCGAGTGGACGATCTGCCAGTCGAAGGGCTTGTGCGCGTGCGGCGCGGGGGTGTGGATGGGGTGGGATGGCTGCTTCACGGCTGGCCTATTCGGAGTGCGCTTCGCCGCCGGTTCGCGGCGCGTGGGGGGGCGCCCCTCGCAATTGCGTTGCCGCCAGGCGCAGCACCTCGCGCGCGTTGTCGTACGAGATGGAGGAGATCGCCTCGTCCAGCGGGAGCCACACGCACTCGGTGATCCCCTCCTCGGCCTGCGGGCAGGTGTCGCCGGCGGGGCACTCGATGAGGTAGAAGTGGCAGTACTTGTGGATCAGGCGCCCGCGGAAGCGAAAGAACCAGTCGATGGTGTGCAGCCGCGGCCCCAGGCGAAGCTGCGTCAGGCCGGTCTCCTCGGCCACCTCGCGCAGGGCGGCGTCGGCGGCGGTCTCGGCGCCCTCCAGGTGCCCCTTGGGGAAGCCCCAGTGGTGGTAGCGGTCGCGGATCAGGAGGACGTGGGGATCGGCGCCGCACCAGCGGTAGATGACGCCGCCGGCGCTCGTCTCCACCACCGGACGCACGGGGCCGGCGGCGCAGTCGCCCCTGCCGCGCCGCCGCTTACCCACCGCGCAGCCCCTGCACGATCTGCACGGCGTTCGTGGCGGCCCCCTTCCGCAGGTTGTCCGCGACCACCCACAGGTGCAGCGTGTTGGGGATCACCGGGTCCTTGCGGATGCGCCCCACGAACACGGCGTCGCGCCCCGCGGCCTCCCACGGCGTGGGGTACGACTCGGCGCCGCCCTGCAGCAGGACTCCGGGAAAGAGCGCCAGCGCCCGCCGCGCACCTTCCGCCGTGAGCTCGCGCTCCGTCTCCACCATCATCTGCACGGAGTGGCCCACTTCCACGGGGACGCGCACGCAGGTGGCCGCGACGGCGAGATCGGGCAGGCCCATGATCTTGCGCGTCTCGTCCATCATCTTGCGCTCCTCCCCCGACCACCCCTCGCCGTCGAAGTCGCCGATCTGGGGGATGACGTTGCCGGAGATGCGGCGCATGAACGGGGAGCCCTCCACCGGCTGCGCCACGCGCGGCAGGGTGAGCCCCTCGCCCGCGTTCTCGCGGCGCAGGGTGTCACGCCCCGTCTCCCCCGCCCCGCTCACCGACTGGTAGGTGGTGGCCACCACGCGCCGCAGCCCCCCCGCCCGGTGCAGCGCCTGCAGCGCGACAACCATCTGGATCGTCGAGCAGTTGGGGTTGGCGACGATGCCGCGCGGCCGGTCCCGCGCCGCCGCCATGTTCACCTCGGGCACCACGAGCGGGACGTCGGGGTCCATCCGCCAGGCGGAGGAGTTGTCGACGACCACGGCGCCCTCGTCGGCGGCGCGCGGCCCCCACTCGCGCGAGCGGTCCGCGCCGGCGGAGAAGAGGGCGAAGTCCACCCCGCGGAACGATCCGGGGCGCGGCACCTCCACCTTCCACTCGCGGCCGCCCCACTCGATACGTTGCCCGGCGGATCGCTCCGAGGCCAGCAGCGTCAGCCGCTCCACGGGGATGCCGCGCTCGGCCAGCACGCCGAGCATGGTGCGCCCCACCGCGCCGGTGGCGCCCAGAATGGCGACGTTCATCGCTCCGCCACGTGCTCTGCCTCGCCCGCCATCTCCAGCGCGAAGGCGTCGTGGAGGGCGCGCAGCGAGCCGTCCTCGTGCTCCGCGGCGACCAGCAGGGAGATGGAGATGGACGAGGTGGACACGCCGTGCACCTCCACGCCGGCCGCGTGCAGGGTGCGGTAGGCGCGGGCGTACACGCCCGGCCGCCCCGTCATCCCGCTCCCCACGAGGGTGATGCGGGTGAGCCCGCCGCGCGCCTCCACGGTGCCGCTCCCCAGCCTCGCGATCACCCCGCCGGCGATCTCGCGGGCGCGGCCGAGCACGTCGGCGGCGACGGTGAGCTGCACCTGCATCGTCCCCTCCGCCTCCGCCGACTCGGCCACCATGTCCACGCTGACGCCGGCGTCGGCGAGCGCGCCCAGCAGCTCGGTGGAGGTCGCCATCCCGGCGGGGAGGCCGCGCAGGATCACCTTGGCGTGCGAGCCGGAGGAGGCGAGGCCGGTGAGAACGAGGTCTTCCATCGCGCGGGGCATCGATGTGATCAGCGTGCCAGAAGGCGTGTCGTCGTCGGAAAAGGAGGAGAGGACGCGGATGTCCACGCCGAAGCGCGCCCCGATGTCCACGGCGCGCGCATGCATCACCTGGGCGCCGGCGGATGCCATCTCCAGCATCTCCGCGTGCGAGATCTCGCGGATCACGCGCGCGCCGGGCACCCGCCGCGGGTCGGCCGTGTAGACCCCGTCCACGTCGGTAAAGATCTCGCACCGGTCCGCCCTGAGCGCCGCCGCAAGGGCCACGGCGCTGGTGTCCGACCCGCCGCGACCGAGCGTGGTGATCTCGCGCTCCGTGCTCACCCCCTGGAACCCCGCCACGATCGCGACCCTCCCCTCCGCGAGCGCCTCGCGCACCCGGTCGCCGCGGATCTCGCGGATGCGGGCGGCGGTGTGCTGCCCATCGGTGATGATCGCCGCCTGGCTCCCGGTAAAGGAGCGCGCCTCCGCCCCCTCCTCCGCGATGGCCATGGTGAGCAGCGCGGCCGCGATCCGCTCCCCCGCCGTCAGCAGCATGTCCATCTCCCGCGGATGCCGGCTCCCGGCGCGCTCCAGCCCCGTCACCTGCGCGGCGAGCTCGGTGAGCTCGTCCGTCGTGTGCCCCATGGCCGAGACCACCACCACCAGGTCGTCGCCGCGCGCCCGGGCCCGCGCCACCCGCCGCGCCACGGCCCTGATCCGCTCGGGCGAGCCGACGGAGGTGCCACCGAACTTCTGGACGACCAGGGGCATGAACAGAAGTGCGTTAGTGCGTTAGTGCGTGAGTGCGGAAGTGCGTTGGTGCGGGGAGCGCATCGGTCCGTGAGCAACCGCGCTTCACTCACGCACTAACGCACTCCACGCACTCACGCACTTCTGTTAAAAGACCTGCACCTGCCCGATGTACTTCGCCGGGTTCTGCTGGATGTCCGCCATCAGCCGGCGCATCGTCTCGATGGCGCGCTGCGTCTCTTCGTAGAGCGCCGGGTCGGTCGCCAGGCGGCCCAGGGTGCCGTTGCCCTGCTGGATGGCGCTGATGGTGGTGTTCAGCGTCGTCATCGCGCGGCGCGCCTCCACCATCATCGGACCCACCTCGGCCATCGAGGGCTGCAGGCCGGTGATGGTCGCGTTCAGCGCCTTGGCCGTCGCGCCGAACGCGGCGACCGTGGAGTCCACCTGCGTGATGACTCCCGGAATGCCGCCGGTGGATGCGCTGAGGCGCGAGCTCAGCGCCTCCAGGTTGGCGCTCGCCTGGCGGGCGTTGGCCAGGATCGCCTGCACGTCGCCGCGGTTGATGGTGGTGCGGACGTCCGTGGCCGCCAGCGCCGCCGTCGCCGTGGCGTTGCGCACGTTGGCGGTGGACTCCAGCACGTTCTTCGAGACCGCGTCGTAGGTGCGCGTCTGCTGGCCGATGAAGCCCTCGAGCTGGTCGCTGACCTCGCCCACGTTCTCCAGCGTCTGCCGGATGGTGAGCGCCGTCTCTTCGGTGAAGGCGAGCTGGATGCGGGCGGAGAGCGTCTCGATGTCGCTGGAGATGCGCGCCGCCACCGCCGTCAGCTCGGAGATGTCGGGGAGCGATGCGCCGGGGAGCACGCGGCCCCGCTGCGTGGCCACGAAGTCCAGGTCCGGGTACTGGCCCCTCGAAACGATCTGCGCCATCCAGTCGCCAAAGAGCGACTCGCTCGCCAGCAGGACGCCCGCGTCGCTCGGCATGGTGATGTCGGGACGCACCGTCATGTTCACGAACACGCCGTCGCCGCGCTCGGAAAGGCGGATCTCCGTCACGCGGCCCACGTTCACGCCGCGCAGCTTCACGGGGTTCCCCACCTCCAGCGCGCCCACGCCGCGAAAGGTCGCCGTGATGGTGCGCTCGTCGCCGCTCCACGACTTGCCGCTCAGCCACACGGCCCCCGCCAGCGCGGTCAGGATCCCGGCGATCACCACCAGGCCCACCAGCGCCTCGTTCTTCCACTTCATCGCTTCCTCCCTTTGCCGGCGGCACCCTCCCCGCCCATCGGCAGGGGGTCTTCCGCGTCGTGCTTCAGCCCGGGCTCGCCCTCCACGAAGGCGCGCACGATGGGGTTGCGCGTCTCCTGGAACTCCTTCGGGGTCCCCACCTCCACCAGCCGTCCCTCGTACAGCATCCCGATGCGGTCGCTGATGGCGTACGCGCTCTTCATGTCGTGCGTGATCACCAGCGAGGTGACCCCCAGCTCCTTCTTCATCCGCAGCACCAGCCGGTCGATCACGGTGGTGGTGACGGGGTCCAGTCCGCTGGTGGGCTCGTCGTAGAGCAGGTACTTGGGGCGGTACGCGATCGCCCGCGCCAGCCCCGCCCGCTTCTGCTGCCCGCCGGACATCTCCTGCGGAAAGCGCGACGAGAACCCCGCCAGGTCCACCAGCGCCAGCGACTCCTCCACCCGGTCGCGGATCTGCGCCTGCGTCATCCCCCCCTTCTTGCGCAGCCCCATGGCGATGTTCTCGCCGATGGTCATGGAGTCGAAGAGGGCGGCGAACTGGAATACGTACCCCATGTCCAGCCGCAGCTTGAAGAGCTTCTCGCGCGGCAGGGTGGGCACCTCCAGCCCGTCCACGTGCACCGTGCCCGCGTCCGGCTTCATCAGCCCCACGATGTGCTTGAGCGTGAGCGACTTGCCGGCGCCGGAGAAGCCCACCAGCGACATCGTCTCCCCCTCGCTCACCTCCAGGTCCAGGCCGCGGAGGATCTTCTTCGCCCCGAACCCCTTGTGGAGCCCGCGCAGCTGGATGCTCACTGGAGGAGCACCAGCGCCCAGAAGGCGTCCAGCACCAGGATCATCATGCTCGCCAGCACCACGGCGCGCGTGGTGGCGATCCCCACGCCCTCGGCGCCGCCGCGGGTGTTGAACCCCTGGTAGCAGCCGAGCACCGTGATGGTGAGCCCGAACGAGGTGGACTTGATGACGCAGTAGACGATGTCGAACGAGTCGTAGAAGAGGCGCGAGCCCCGCACGAACTGGGCGGTGGTCATGTCCAGCACGTTCATGGAAGTCACCCACCCCGACGCGATCCCCAGCACGTTGGAGAAGATCACCAGCAGGGGCACCATGATGGTACCCGCCAGCACGCGCGGCACCACCAGGTAGGCGATGGGGTTGTACGCCATCGTCTCCAGCGCGTCGATCTGCTCGGACACGCGCATCGTCCCCAGCTCGGCGGCGATGTTGGCGCCCACGCGGCCCGAAAGGGCGAGCCCCGTGAGCACGGGCCCCAGCTCCAGGATCATCGTCTTGGTCACCAGCGCGCCCACGAAGTACAGCGGGATGGCGCCGGTAAAGGTGTACGACGCCTGCAGCGCCAGCACGATGCCGGTGAAGCAGGAGAGGAAGAGCGCGATGGGGAGCGAGTCCACCCCCAGCCTTCGCATCTGTCCCACGGTGAGCGGGCCCCAGGTGCGGATGTCCGTCAGCGCGCGGATCAGGTCCCCCACGAAGCGGGAGAACTGGCCGAACGACGACAGCAGGCCCAGGATGGCGCCGCCGATGATGGCGAAGGGGGTAGACAGGTTCATGCAGTCAAGATACGAGCGAACCCCGCGCCGGGCCAGCACGCCATTGCCCGGACGGAGTGAGACGAGGGGCTCGCGTCACGCGGAACCTGCCCCGAGGATTCCTTCCCAATCCGCGGGAGCAAGACGAATGCCCGTGAAGAACCGCCCGAACTCTCCGTACAGCGCGCTCGCTTCGTCGTACCTCATCTCCGTGACGATGCGCTTGAACTCCAGCGGGTCGCGCGCAAAGAGCGTCACTCCCCACTCCCACTCGTCGAACCCCACCGAGCCGGTGATCACCTGAAAGACGCGCCCGGCGTACTGCCGCCCCGTCATCCCGTGGTCGCGCATCAGGCGGCTGCGCTCCGCCACGTCCAGCGTGTACCAGTTCTCCGCCCCCGTGCGGCGCTTGGTCATGGGGTAGAAGGAGAGGTAGCGCATCCCCTCGGGCACTTCGGGGTACAGCCTGGAGCGCACGTGCGCGGATGCGAGCTCCTGGGCCTTGGACGCCTCCAGCGCCGCCCTGAACTCCGCCGTTCCCGCGCCGTGCTCCCGCGCCGCCTGCGCCGTGGCGTGGTACAGCCCCGCCTCGGTCACCGAGAGGTAGTCGTACACGGTGCGCAGGTAGGGGCCCAGCGCGGACGCCTTCACCCTCGTCTGCAGGGCGGCCACCTCGTCCAGCGTGGGGCGGAAGTGGACGAGCAGCAGGTCCGCCCCGTCGCCCGCGGCGATGCGGAAGGCGGCGCTCCACCCCTCGCCCGCGGGGGCGAGTGCTTCCATCAGCCGGCGCGCCTCGGTGGCGAGCGCGGTGGCATCGGCGGCGCGCAGGGCGGCCCAGTCCAGGGCGAACACCTGGTGGAGGGCGTACCAGCCTTCGAGGGTGGCGGGCGGAATCGCGGGCATCTTGTGAGGGCCAGGACGGGGAATGCGGGAGCGGGATTCCCCGGGTTCCGGGGTCCGCCGCGAGGCCCAAAGATACCCGCGGCGGCGCCCGCCGGGCAACGCCCGCGCGGCGATGGCACCCGGCGTGCAAAGTCTGGATCTGGATTGGGCGTGCGGGGGTTCGGCGCCGGTGAGCCGCACTCATTTTCGGGGCGCGAAATGCGTAACCCGTTGCACATCCGGCACTTTCGCGGTAGATTCAGTGACCAAACCACACAAAGGTCACGCAACCTGTTACCCCGCAAGCGCATGAACGAAGCCGCGCTCTCCCATCCGCTGATCATTCAGGGCGGAATGGGCGTCGGAGTCTCCAACTGGGTCCTCGCCAAGGCAGTCGCCATGCGGGGGCAGATGGGCGTGGTATCCGGAACGTGCATCGACTCGCTCCTGGTGCGGCGCCTGCAGGACGGCGACATCGGCGGGCACATCCGGCGCGCGATGGAGCACTTCCCCCTTCCGGAAGTGAGCGCGGCGGTGCTCAAGAGCTACTTCCTTCCCGAGGGTCGCGCGCCGGGCGAGCCGTACAAGGCCGTGCCCATGTACCGGCAGATGGTCAGCAAGGTGCGCGAGCAGCTCACCGTGCTCTCGTCGTTCGTGGAAGTGTGGCTGGCCAAGGAAGGGCACGACGGCGTGGTGGGGATCAACCTCCTCACCAAGGTGCAGATGCCCAACCTGGCGACGCTGTACGGCGCCATGCTGGCGGGCGTCGACTACGTGCTGATGGGAGCCGGCATCCCCAAGGAGATCCCGGGCGTGCTGGACCGCTTCGCCCGCCACGAGCCCGCGTCCATGAAGTTCGACGTCGAGGGTCTGGGCCGCGACGAGACGGAGCTCCTGCACTTCGACCCGCGCGTGCACTCCGAGGCGCCGCCGGTGGACATCACGCGCCCGTTCTTCCTCCCGATCATCGCGTCCAACTCGCTGGCCACCATGCTGGCGCGCAAGGCGAGCGGCCGGGTGGACGGCTTCATCATCGAGGCGCCAACGGCCGGCGGGCACAACGCCCCGCCCCGCGGCGAGATCGTCTACAACGAGCGCGGCGAGCCGGTGTACGGCCAGCGCGACGTGGTGGACCTGGAGAAGATGAAGGACCACGGCCGCCCCTTCTGGCTCGCCGGCGGCTCCGGCAGCCCTGAGAAGCTGGCCGAGGCGCTGGACGCGGGCGCGGCGGGGATCCAGGTGGGCACCCTCTTCGCCTACGCGGAAGAGAGCGGCGTCACCCCCGAGCTGAAGCGCAACGTGATCCGCCAGGCGCAGGAGGACACCATCGACGTGGTGACCGACTCGCGCGCCTCGCCCACGGGCTTCCCGTTCAAGGTGGCGCAGGTGCCGGGGACGCTGTCGCAGCTCCCCGTCTACCAGCAGCGCGAGCGCGTGTGCGACCTCGGCTACCTGCGCGAGTCGTACCGTGACGACCGCGGCCGGGTCAACTACCGCTGCGCCGCCGAGCCGGTGGACACCTACCTCAAGAAGGGCGGCAAGGTAGAGGACACGGTGGGCCGCAAGTGCCTGTGCAACGCCCTGTTCGCCACCATCGGCCACGCGCAGGTGCGCGACGAAGGCGTGGAAGAGGCCCCGCTGATCACCAGCGGCGACGAGCTCAAGAACATCCGCCGCTTCATCGGCTCCGACCGCACCGGCTACACCGCCGGCGAGGTGGTGGACTACCTCCTGAGCGGCGTGCAGCGCCTGGCATCCGGCTTCTCCTACGCCCGCCAGACCGCCAACACCTGAGCCGCTGCGCTGGTTGAGAACGAAAGAGGGCCCCGGGTTAGCCGGGGCCCTCTCTCGTCATAGCGTGCTCGCCTGGGGCGTGCTTACGCGCAGCCGCTATCTACTTTCCCTACTGGCACGGAGGGTGAGGACTGCTTCTGTGCGGCGGCGATCTGCTCGTGCATCCGCCGCCGCTGCTCTTCAAAGCTGAGACCATCGAGTTCGCGGGTCACCCGGTCGCGGAGCTCCCGCATGAGGCGAACCGCATCGAAAGGGTTTTCATCCGTCATCGCCCGCCACCTCCGCCGGGGTTCTGATCTCAAGGGGAATGTGCCCCTCCAAGACGTTCACGGAGTTGTACCCGTAGATACGCCGCGGGTTGACGATGTGCTTGAAATTCCAGCTCGCGAGAACATCGACCGCATGCACCGTCGCCGTCGCGATGTGCAGAGCGTCCGCCAGCATCTTCCGGGCAATTACCCTCTCGCTGATGTAGCGCTCGCCGAGGTCTTTGGCCTCGCGGGTCATCAAGACATCCTCACGATGTGCGGCGGGGATCGCGTCCAGAACATCTCGCACCCATTCCGGAGCGGGTATTATCTCGAATGCGAGGAGATCCGATACAACCGCGATCAGGGTGCCGTCGCGGAATCGCTCGAAAAGCCGCGCCGACGCCGTCTTAAACTCCGGCTCGAAGCACCCACCCACGACCGATGTGTCAATATACACGCGCTTGGGTTTCATGGTGTCAAGGCTAACGCACACCCGCAGGGCCACACCAGCCACAAATCGGAGCGCACTGATGCGGCCTGGCGCCTAGCGATTGCGTGCGGCGACGGGCGCGTGGGGGGCGGGCAGGCGGGCACACGGCGCGCACGGCACCGATTCCAATTCGTGCGCGGGCTTCGTAGTGCGACGATCTCTCGGCGACTGTTGGCTTCAGGGCGGACCGCGAACACCTGATTCCTTGCGCTGGTGGAGGAACGCGAGAGGGCCCCAGCGGGTTAGCCGGGGCCCTCTCGCGTCGCAGCGCTCGGTTCAGGCGCTCTTCCGAGCCTCGTCCGAGACTGGAGCAGGGTGCTCCTTCCAGAACTTCGCACCCTCTTCGTTGATCCAACGAACTCGCTCTTCCGGAGTCTTTCCCGCGAGTTCGCGGCTTACGCGCGCCTGCAACTCCTCCTTGAGACGTAGCGCGTCGATCGGCTCGTAATCATCGTAATCATCCATGGCGAACCACCTCCTGTGGGGATCTGATGATGAGAGGCGTGTGCCCCTCACGGGCATTCACCGCATTATACCCGCGAATCCGTATCCGGTGGACGATGTCTCTGAAGTCCCAAGAGACGAGCACATCAACCCGATGAACCGTCGCAGTGGCTACGTGGAGGGCATCGACTTCCCGAGCCCTACCTATCACCCCCTCAACGATGTACCGGTTGGCGAGTCGATCCGCTTCACTGGTGACCAACACGTTCTCACGGTTCAGAGCGTCGTCCTCCATCATTGCGCGCACCGGACCAGGCGCGCGGGCCAACTCCGTTCCGAGAAGATCCGACGCGACCAAGACCATCCTCCCCTCGCGGAAGCGCCGGAAGAGCTGCAACGATGCGGCCCGGAACTCAGTCTCCAGGCAACCGCCCACGACGGACGTATCGATATAGACGCGCAGCGGTTTCATGGCGTCAAGGCTAACGCATAGGCGCAGGGCCACACCAGCCACAAATCGGAGCGCGCAGATGCGGCCTGGCGCCTAGCGAATGCGTGCGGTGGAGGGCGCTTGGGGGACCGGCAGGCACAATCGGGCGCTGCGGTGTATCTTGGTGCGCGGCGCGCGTGGGCGCGCCGAACCGACTCCGTGCGCGAGCTCCATGGAACCGCAATCTCTCGGGCTGCTGGTGGCCTTCTCGGCCGGGCTGCTCAGCTTCCTTTCGCCGTGCGTGCTGCCGCTGGTGCCGAGCTACGCCACGTTCATCACGGGGATGAGCCTGGACGAGCTGCGCGACGCGGAGACGGGGCGCACGCGGCGGGCGGTGCTGGTGCACGGGGTGCTGTTCGTGCTGGGCTTCACCCTGGTGTTCATGATCCTGGGCGCCTCTGCCACCTTTCTGGGATCGCTGCTGGCGTATGCGAGCCGGTGGGTGGAGCGCGTGGGCGGGGTGCTGCTGATCCTCTTCGGCCTCTACCTGCTGGGAGTGCTGCGGCTTCCCGGCGCCGGCCGCGAGTGGCGAATGCACCTGGCGGACAAGCCCGTCGGCTACCTGGGGACGCTGCTGGTGGGGATCACCTTCGGCGCGGGGTGGACGCCGTGCATCGGGCCGGTGCTGGGCGGCATCCTGACGCTGGCCGCCACGCGCGGGAGCATGATGGAGGGGATGGGCCTGCTTGCCGTGTACTCCGCCGGCCTGGCGATCCCCTTCCTCCTCTCCACCGTGCTGATCGAGCGCTTCCTGACCACCTTCAAGCGCATCCGCCAGTGGCTCCCGTGGATCAACCGCGTGAGCGGGGCGATGCTGCTGGTGCTGGGTATGCTCCTCTTCACGGGATCGTTCTCCACCCTCTCGGCGCTGCTGTCGCGCTGGACGCCGGGGTGGCTGTCGACGAGGCTGTGAGGAAGAAAGTGCGTGAGTGCGTTAGTGCGTGAGTGCGCTCCATCCCAACGCACTGACGCACTCACGCACTTCCGTTCGCTTGCGCCACACCCGCACCCTGTTCAAATTCCGCCGCCACCGCGCACCCCAAACCCGGCTCCCCATGCCCGACACCGTTCGCATCCTGCTGGTGGACGACCACGCCGTGCTCCGCGCGGGGCTGCGCGCGCTGCTGGAGGCGGAGCCCGGCTTCCAGGTGGTGGGCGAGGCGGGGACGGGCGAGGAGGGCGTGCGCCTCGCCGGGCAGACGCGGCCGGACGTGGTGGTGATGGACCTCTCGATGCCCGGGATGGGCGGGCTGGAAGCCGTCCGCCAGATCGCGGCGCTGGAGCAGGGAGCGCGCGTCCTGGTGCTGACGATGCACGGCGAGGAGGAGCACCTCCTGCCCGTGCTGGAGGCGGGGGGGAGCGGGTACGTGACCAAGAAGAGCGCGGACGAGGAGTTGATCGAGGCGATCCACACCGTGGCGCGCGGCGATGTCTTCCTCTACCCCAGCGGGGCCAAGCTCCTCCTCCGTGGCCTCAAGGCCAAGGCGGAGCCCGGCGAGGACGACCCGCTGGACCGCCTCACCGAACGCGAGCGCGAGGTGCTGTCGTACACCGTGGAAGGGTTCAGCTCCAGCGAGATCGGCAAGAAGCTCTTCATCTCGCCCAAGACGGTGGACACCTACCGCGCGCGCATCATGGAGAAGCTGAACCTGCGCCACCGGAGCGAGCTGGTGCGCTTCGCGCTGCGCAAGGGGCTGCTGAAGGCGGAATGATGATGAACCGCAGGGACTAGGGATTAGGGATTAGGGAATAGGAACAGCGGGGCGCACAGGCGCCCGCAATGCTCCGTCCCACTGATCCCTGGTCCCTAATCCCTAATCCCTAAAGGAGGTACCGTGTCACGCAGGGTCGTCGTCACCGGCATCGGGATGGTCACGCCGCTGGGGTGCTCCACTCCGGAAACGTGGGCGGGGCTGCTCGCGGGCAAGAGCGGCGTGGGGCCGCTCACCAGGTGCGCGCTCCCGGGGCTGGCTCCCGAGGTGTCGATCGCGGCCGAGGTGAAGGGGTTCAGCCCCGAGCCGGTGCTGGACCGGAAGGAGGCGCGCCGGATGGACACCTTCATCCAGTACGCCGTCGTCGCCGCCGACGAGGCGATGCGGAGCGCGGGGCTCGGCGGCATCGGCACCGTGCCCGATCCCGAGAACACCGGCGTCATCATCGGTTCCGGGATGGGCGGGCTCGCCAGCATCATGGAGACCCGCGACCTCATGGAGGAGAAGGGGATGGGGCGCGTGTCGCCCTTCTTCATCCCCGCCAGCATCATCAACCTGGCCGCGGGGCAGGTGGCGATCCGCACCGGCGCCCAGGGGCCCAGCTACGCCCCCGTCTCGGCGTGCGCCAGCAGCAACCACGCGATCGGCGAGGCCTTCCACGCCATCAAGCGCGGCGACGCGGACATGATGCTCGCCGGCGGCACCGAGGCGTGCCTGACGCCCATCTCCTTCGCCGGCTTCGCGGCGGCGCGGGCGCTGGCCACCACCTACGACTCCCCGGAGACCGCAAGCCGTCCCTTCGACGAGACGCGCAGCGGCTTCGTGCACGGCGAGGGCGGGGCGGTGCTGGTGCTGGAAGAGCTGGAGTGCGCCCGGCGCCGCGGCGCGCCGATCGTGGCGGAGGTGATCGGCTTCGGGATGAGCGCCGACGCGTACCACATCACCGCGCCGCCCGAGAACGGCCAGGGCGCCGCGCTGGCCATGCGCCGAGCCCTGCGCAGTGCCGGCATCGAACCCGAAAACGTGGACTACGTCAACGCGCACGGCACCTCCACCCCCGTGGGCGACCTGGCGGAGACGCGGGCCATCCGCAGCGTCTTCGGCGAGCACGCGGACCGGCTGGCGGTCTCCTCCACCAAGTCGATGCTGGGCCACGCCCTGGGCGGGAGCGCCGCCATCGAGGCGGGAGTCACCGCCCTCGCCCTGCGCGAGGGGATGCTGCCGCCCACCATCAACCTCCGCCAGCAGGACCCCGCCTGCGACCTGGACTACGTGCCCAACACCGCGCGCCAGGCCGACATCGAGGTGGCGATCTCGAACTCCTTCGGCTTCGGCGGGGCCAACACCTCGCTGGTCATGCGGCGCTGGAGCGAGAACTGAGAGCCCGGCGCCCATGCGGCTCCCGTGGACATAGGAGAGGGCGAGGTTCCGCGCGGGACCTCCCCTTCTCGGTGCTCCCGCGACTCCTCGATCCTGTTATATTTACTCCCCGCCCGGTCCGCCGCTGTCGCGGTTTCGGGTGCCGAAACGTTTGAAGGTTCCACCCCCTTCGATCATCCACGAGCACGCTCATGCAACGTTATCTTCTCCGCACCCTCTCCGGGCTAGCCGCTGCCGTCCTGCTCGCGGCGTGTAGCGACACCACGGGCCCAGAGCGCGTGGACACGGTGCGGGTGACCGCCTCGTCGGATTCCGTGGCGGCGAGCACGACGTTGGGGCTTTCCGCGGAGCTTCGCGACGCCGATGGAAACGAGCTGTCCGGGCGCACGGTGGAATGGTCGAGCGACAACCCCGCGATCGCCGAAGTGGACGCCAACGGAGTCGTCTCCGCGCACGTACCGGGCACCGCGACGATCAGCGCCCGCTCGCAGGAGGTGACGGGCGTGCGTACGCTCAGGGTGGTGCCCTTGCGGGTGGAGATCGGCCGCGATCGCGCCGACCTGGCTCCGGGCCAGAGCGTGCAGCTCGCCGCGCGGGTGCTCGATGCAGCCGGGCAGCCGGTGGAGGGGCGCAGCGTGAGGTGGACTGCCTCCGATCCGGCGCTGGTGGAGGTGAGCGCGACAGGACGCGTGACCGCGCTGCGCGCCGGCAACGGCCAGGTGACCGCGAGCGTGGAGGGCGGATCGGGCGTGGTGCAGGTGCACGTGTACGATCAGTACCTGCACCTGTGGCCGGATACGGTCGCCTCGCTCCCCGGGGAAACGCGCCAGCTCACGATCCGCACGATCGTCGGCGGAAGCCCGCCGATCACTCCCGATGGCCTGACCATGGGGGCGCCGCAGGTCCTCAGCGGCGGCGGCGCCTGGGAGTCGTCGGACCCGTCGGTCGCGCGGGTGGACGCGGAAGGGCGCGTCACCACGGTCGGGCCGGGGCGCGCCACGATCACCGCCTCCTTTGGGAACACGCGCGTCAGCTCCTCGGTCCACGTCCTCTCGTATCCGCAGCCGCTGCGCTTCGCCTCGCTGGGCAGTGCGTCGGCTCACAGTTGTGCGCTCACCACCGACGGCAAGGCGTACTGCTGGGGAAGCAACGAGAACGGCCAGCTCGGCACCCGCCAGCCGAGCGACCGCTGCGAGCGGCTTTCGAGCGTTCTGATGAAGAACGTGACGGCGTCGTTCCGGACCGCATATCGCTGTTCCCTTCTACCGCTGGCGGTGGAGACCGAGCAGCGCTTCGTATCGGTGAGCGTGGGTGAGACGCGGAGCTGCGCCATCACCGCCGCGGGGACGGCATACTGCTGGGGCGGGGGCAACGCGGTTCCCGCCGTGCTCCCGGGCGGAGTGGCCTTCCGGTCGATCAGCGCTGCCACCTGCGGGGTATCTACCCGCAACGAGGCCTTCTGCTGGGGAGGCACGCCCGGCAGCGCACCCGTGGCGGTACCGGGCGGCGTCTCGTTCGTCCAGGTCGCCTGGGGCTCGCAGCACAGCTGCGGCGTCGCCACCGACGGCGCTGCATGGTGCTGGGGGTACAACTACTCCGGTGAGCTGGGGGTGAGCGGACCGCTGGGCCGCTGCGGCGACTGGGAGTGCACGGTGGCGCCGGTGCGCGTAGACGGGGGCCACACGTTCCGCTCCATCGTGGTGGGAGCGCAGTACACCTGCGCCCTCGACACCGCGGACCAGGCGTACTGCTGGGGGAGCGGGAACCGCGGCAAGCTCGGAAACGGACAGGAGCAGAACAGCCGAACCCCCGTCGCCGTCGCGCCGCCGAACACTTTCACCAGCCTTGTCATGAGCTCGGGCATGGCCTGTGGCCTCGGCAAGGAGGGAGGCACCTTCTGTTGGGGGAACTACTTCCTGCGGACGGACAACTCACAGCCCATCTATACCAGCGTCCCCGTCCGCAGGCTGCCGGAAGCCGCACTCCGCTCGATCTCCATGTCCAGCGAGGTCCGTCTGTGCGGCATTGGACAGGACGGGATCACCTACTGCTGGGGCAGAGGGCTCGACGGGCGCGTCGCCGGCCAGTGACTGGACCGCGCGCGCGGTTGGCGGGTCCTCACGTGTAAGCCGGCACTCATGGGGAGGTATTCGACAGCGAGGGGGAGGTCCCGGACCGGGACCCCCCCCTCGTGCTTCGCGTCCAGAGAGCGGCTCAGTAGCTGTCGCCGCCCTCCGCGCCGGAGGCGCCGGTGCCACTGCCCTGCCCGCCGCCAGCCTGCATCCCGCCCATCGGCGAGCCGCCGGAGGTGAGGACGCCGCTGCGGGCCTGCATCCCGCGCCCGCCGGGCTGGCCGGGCTCGGAGATGCGCTCCAGGGTGTCGGCCACGCGGCGCGAGCCCGCGTCGCTGTCCAGGTCCGTCGCCACGTCGGCCTGGGCGATGATCCCCACCAGCCGCCCCTCGCGGTCGGTGATGGGCACGCGGCGAACCTGCTCGCGCTCCATCAACTGGAGGACGTCCTGCACGGAGTCGTTCTTGTTGCACGTCTCCACGCCGGTGGTCATCACGTCGGAGACGCGGGTGCTGGTGGCGTCGCGCCCCTCGGCCACGGCGCGGATGGTGATGTCGCGGTCGGTGATGACGCCGCGCAGCCGCCGGTTCCCCTCGCTCTCCACCACCGGGATGATGCCGACGTCCAGGTCGCGCATCTTGCGGGCGGCATCCGCCAGCGTGGCGTCGGGGGTGACGACCTCGGGGTTCTCGGTCATGATGTCGGCCGCGCGCATCCGGCGCAGCTCGTCGCCGCCCGCGCCCTGCTGGCCGTAGCCGCTCGCGTAGTCCTGCCCACCGCCGAAGGCGCCGTAGCCGCTGGGGCCGCTGCCGTAGCCGCGCCCGCCGCCGTATCCCCCGCCCCCGCCGCGTCCCATCCCGCCGCCGAAGCCCTGGCCGCCGTAGCCGCCGCCCATCCCGCCGGGGCGCCCGCCGTACCCGCCGCCCTGCTGGCCGTAGCCGCCGCCGCGCTGTATGCCGCGGCCGCTGGAGAAGTCCTGGTCGTACGCGCCGCCGCCGCTGCCGAAGCCTGTGTACCCCTCGCGGCTCTGCCGGCCCGAGAATTCGCCCGCGTCGGAGCCCATCCCGGTGTACCCGTTGCCGAAGCCGTCGGAGCCCATTCCGCCGTAGCCGCCACGAGACCCGCCGCCTCCGCCGCCCTGCCCGCGGAAGCCGCGATCCTGGCTGAAGCGTGAACGGCCGAAGTCGCGTCCGTAGTTTGGCATGCTCGTGCCTCCTGTGCTGGTTTGAACTCCACGCCGGCCGCGCCGCGCGGGCCGTGAGGGCCGCCCGGGGTGCAAGACTCGCACCCGGCGGCGGGCTCAGGAGGGGGCCGCGCCTCTCCGCCGCAGGAGCACGAAGAGCCCCACGACGCCGATCAGCGCGAAGCTGAACCACTGGATCGCGTACCCCAGGTGCGGCCCCTCGTCCAGCGGCGGAGGCGGCACCGCCACCGGGAGCGACCGCGCCGCGCCCGCCGTGTCGCCCAGAAGCTGGAGGTACATCGGCAGCACGCTCGATCCCAACCGCGCCCTCGCCTCGCCGCGGTCCAGGCGCCGGTACGCCGTGTCCCCGCGCGCCGAAATCGAGCGGCCGCCGCGGTCCTGCGTGATTGGGACTTCCTGGAGGATGCCCTCGACAGTGACGGCTCCGGCGGGGGGTGCGGGGCGCTCCGCGGGCCTTACGGCATCCGCGGCGGGCACCCAGCCGCGGTTGACGAGGAGGATGCTTCCGTCATCGAGGAGGAGGGGCGTGGCGAGGTGCACTCCGGGCCGCCCGCCCTCCACCCGCCCACGTAGAACGACCTCCGCCGCGGCGAGGTAGCGCCCGCGCGCCACCACGCGCCGGTACGCCAGCCGCGCCGGATCGCGCCGCATCTCGCTAACGAGCGCCGCGTCGATTGGCCGCGGCGCCTGCCGCATTCCGGCCAGCACGACGGCGTTGCGCGCCCGCCGCTGCTCCAGCCGGTCGAGCTGCCAGAACCCGAGGCGCACGCACATCGCGCACATCGCCAGGATGAACACGGCGCCCAGGGCGTCGCGGAGGGTGAGGCGCATTGCGGGGTAGCTGGGGCCTGGTCAGGTGGCGACTGAACTCGCTGCAACAACAGCACAAAGTCCGCCTTCGCGGACTCGCGGGCCAGATCCGCATTCCACGAGACGGCTTCAGCCGTCTTCGCGTTGTTCCAGCCGGGGGATTTATCCCCCGGCGATGGCGGCGCCCGACAATGCCCCCCGGCGCCCCCCGGCGATCGCCGCCCCCGGCCCGGCCCCCGTCCCTACCGCACCAGCCCCAGCAGCAGCGAAGGCCGCAGCAGCGAACGCACAGGCCGCACATCCCCGGTAACGCGGATGATGGCGTCCCCAAGCGCGGGGCGGCGCGAGAAGCGGCGCGACACCAGGCGCAGCAGAGCGGGACGCGACACGAACGCCTCCACCAGGTGCTGCACCCGCTCGCCGGGCCCGAAGGCGCGCCGCCGGTCCCGCTCGTACGGCGCCAGCGCGGCGGCGGAGAGGTCGCCCGCGCGCAGGGCGGCGTCGGCGGTGCGGGCGGCGAGCTCGGCGCCGCGGAGGGCGCGAAAGATCCCCTGGCCCGTGAACGGATCGTAGTACCCCGCCGCATCCCCCACCAGCAGCGCCCCGTCCACGATCGCGCGGCGCACCGGAAAGTCGAACGGCCCGCTGGCCAGCACCTCATCCACCCGCCGCGCATCCGCGAAGCCGAAGCGCCGCAGGGCATCGTCAAAGAACGCGGCTGGATCGCCGGCCACATCGCGCGCCTCATCCCCCGCCACGACCACCGTGACGTTGAAGCGCCCGCCATCCACCTCCGCGATCCCCACGCACCCGCGCCCGATCGCGCGCAGCTCGCCCCACCCGCGCCCCGCATCGACACCGGCGACGTGCGCGGTGAGCGCCACCTTTCGCAGCCGGGGAGGCCGCCGCAGAAGCTCCAGCCTCCTCACCACCACCGAGCGCAGCCCATCCGCGCCGACGACGAGGCGCGCGCGGATCTCCTCACCGCCCTCGGCGCTCACCCCCACGACCCGGCCACCCTCGCGCAGCACGCCCGTGACGCGCACGCCGGTACGCACCTCCGCGCCACGTCCGCGCGCGTGGTCCAGGAGGATCGAGTCCAGCACGTCGCGCGCGATGCCCAGCCCGTGCACGTCGCCCGGGAAGCGCCCGCGGAAGCCACCCCCCGCCCCCTGCCGGATTCGCCAGCCGTCGAGCCGCGCGGGACCCGCGGCTTCCACGGCATCCAGCGCGCCGAGAGCGCGCAATGCATCCACCCCCGCCGGATTCACGCACTCGCCGCACGGCTTCCGTCGCGGAAAGTGGGCGCGGTCGAGCACGAGCACGTCGTGCCCCATCGCGGCCAGCCTCGCCGCCATCGCTGAACCCGCGGGTCCGCCGCCGACGATTACCGCATCATGCATAGGAACGGAAGTGCGTTAGTGCGTGAGTGCGTCAGTGCGTGGACGGCACGAAGCGCACCGGACAGCAACGACAGGTCTCACGCGGAGCCGCGGAGGCACGGAGAGCCTCCGCCACCTCTCCTCTGCGTCTCCGCGTCTCCGCGTGAGGCTGCTGTTCAGGAGCTCCGCCCGTCCCAGACGAGCGCTACCCGGAACGGAACGTGGGCGAACACTTCGGCACCGCGCAGCCCCGCGGCCCCGGCGAGCGAGCGCAGGTCGGCGGGGGTGAAGGCGCGGCGCACGGAAAGCGGGCCGTCGTTGCGGGTTATGGGGTGCGTGCGCCAGACGGTAGCCGCCAGGAGCCGCGCACCCAGCAGCGCCGCCCGCGAGCGGTGCAGGTCGTTGACGATCCCGCCCAGCCGCGCCACCCGATCCAGCTCGCGAAGCACGCGCACGCACTCCTCGTCCGTGTTGAAGTGGTGCAGCGCGGTAGAGCACAGCGCGAAGTCGAACTCCCCGTCCGCGTAGGGGAGCGCCAGCGCGTCCGCGGGCTCGGCGCTCACGTCCGGATCGGCGGCGACGCGGGCGCGGGCCTCGGCGAGCGTGGCGGGGTGCGCATCGGTCGCGACCACGCGAATGCGCAGGCCGCGGCGCCGCCCCCACTCCGCCACTTGCAGCGGGATGTCCGCCGAGCCGGTCGCCACGTCCAGCACGCGGTACTCGCGCCGCGGATGCCGCGCCACGAGCCGCGCCAGGTGGTGGAGGACGACGCGCGTGCCGCCCAGCCAGCGGTTGACGCCGCGAAGGTCGGCCAGGCTGCGCGCCAGCTCGCGCGGATCGGCATCCGGGGCATCCATCCGCTCCTCGCCGGCGGCGCGGGGCATCGGCGTCACTGCGCGGCTCCCGGGCGGCGATCGGGCTCCACGTGCACGATCACGTCCTGCGCGCCGAGCTGGTCCGCGACCTCGTTCTCCACGCGGTCGGCGATGTCGTGCGCCGTCTCCACGTCCAGCCCGCCGCGCACGGCGATGGTCAGCTCGGCGAAGAGGGCGCCGGGCCGCCCGCGCGAGCGCACGTCGTACACCTCGCGCACCCCCGAGACCGTTCCCGCCAGGCGCCGGATCTCGGTGGCCTCCACGGCGCGCTGGTCCACCAGCACGGGCACGGCGTCGCGGATGATCCCCCACCCCGTCCGCGCGATCAGCACCGAGACGACGAGCGTCGTCCAGGCATCGCCGTGCGGCACGCCCAGCTCGGTGAGCCCCAGCCCGGCGAGCACCGCCACCGTCACCCAGACGTCCGCGCGCAGGTGCGCCGCATCGGCGAGGAGG